>JAGAMH010000003.1 GCA_017624815.1 Clostridia bacterium | reverse complement strand
TATAAAGAAACTGCAGTAGTTACTGCAAGGGGAATACCCTTATACGCAGGTCCTACCAAAGTGTCTGCTTCTATGCCATTATTTTTAATACATTCAGCATAGTATTCACCCAATCGTGCAAGTTGAGCGCCCGTTTTATAGTTGCCGGTATTGATAAAATAAGGTGCTTTTCTGCCACTTTTTAAAGTAAATTCACCAAATTTTAATACGCCGTTTTCTACCATAAATTTAATAAAACGTTGTTTGTAAGTAAGTTCCATTTTATCTCCTTTAACCGTTTAACGTTGCGGTTTTAATTATTTCTTTTACAGATTTTATACCATGCTTATTAAGCCATTCGTCCATTTGATTTATAATTTTAGGCATTGCGTTTACGTCGTAGAAGTTTGCCGTGCCTACTTGAACGGCAGTTGCACCCGCCATCATAAATTCAATTGCGTCTTCACCCGTCATTATTCCGCCCATACCGATTACGGGAATATTTACTGCGTGTGAAGCTTCGTAAACCATTCTTACGGCAATGGGTTTTATACCTGCACCCGATACGCCGCCCGTATTGTTTGCAATTATTGGCTTGCGTTTTTCGATATCAATTACCATACCTGTTAAAGTGTTAATAAGCGAAATACAATCAGCGCCACCGCGTTCTGCCGCCTTTGCGTTGGTTGCAATGCTTTCTACGTTGGGTGAAAGCTTTACTATTAACGGAGTTTTAGTAAGTTGTTTTTTGGTAATTTGCGTAACTTCTTCAATATTTTCTGGGCGAATTCCAAGCGCCATACCACCTGCACGAACGTTAGGACAAGAAATGTTAAGTTCTACCATATCCACAAGCCCGTTTAAGCGGTTACAAATACCTTCGTAATCTTCTAAAGTTCTGCCCGCAACGTTAGCAATAATAACCGTACCCTTTTCTTTAAGCCAAGGAAGATCGTATTTAATAAAGTGTTCTACCCCGGGGTTTTGTAAACCTACCGCGTTTAAAATAACGGAAGGTCCTTCTGCTATTCTAGGAACAGGGTTGCCAAGTCTAGGTTCTAATGTTAAACCTTTGGTGCTAAGTCCGCCTATTTTAGAAATATCGTAAATTTCGTCAAACTCTCGACCAAACCCGTAAGTTCCGCTTGCCGCTATAACGGGGTTTTTGAATTTAACTCCACATAATTCAACTGATAAATTTGCCATTATTTTTTCCTTATAATACGTTTTTAATTATAATTCCACTTCGTTAATATCAAATACGGGGCCGTCTTTACATACGCGAGTATTGCCACCCGACGTCGTTTTACAAACGCATACCAAACACGCGCCTATACCGCAACCCATTCTTTCTTCCAACGAAACTAAGCAAGGCGTTTTATCGCCACTTTCAATAAGTTTTTGCTTTAAAACTTTAAGCATAATAGGGGGTCCGCACGCAATAATGAGGTCGGGTTTAACTTTATTTTTATCTTCAAAATACGCCGAAACCGCATTGCCTTTTTTACCAACGCTGCCGTCGTCGGTTACCACCGTTAAAAAGTTGCTTTTTTCAAGTTCGTCTAAAAGGCAGACTGCGTTTTTATTTCTAAAACCTATATAAGAATTAAAATTGATTTTACCCGCATGCTCTCTTAATACAGAAATTAAGGGGAACACACCAACGCCACCGCCTATTACGGCTACGTTTTTAACGTTTTCGGGAATGACGAATCCGTTGCCCAAAGGAAGCAAAACGGAGAGCTTATCTCCAACTTTTTTTTCGGAAATTATATGCGTTCCTTCGCCTTTAAGCTGATAGCATACAGTAACGTCGTTTTCTTCAACTTTAACTATTCCAAGCGGACGTTTTAAAAGATGAACTTTATCGCCCACCGCAAGATTTAAAAACTGACCGCCACGAATATAACCAACGCTTTCGGGAAGCGTTAAAGTAATTTCGTATATATTTTCAGCAATTAAATTATTGCTTTTTACCGTTGCAATTAATTCTTTCATTATCTACCCATTTTTCCTATAGCGTTAGCTAAATCTTCTTGCATATCAAGGCAAGCTGCTCTTGCTGCTTCGTAATATTTCATGCCGCTGTATTTAGCGTTTTTATACGCACAAATTATAGCGCGAGAGTTGTTTACGATACCGCCTAAGCCGCGTTCGTCAAAGCATACTTTAAGCATGTCTGCGCTGCCACCTTGTGCGCCGTAGCCGGGGATTAAGAAAAATGTATTTTTCATTTGAGAACGAAGTCTTGCAGCTTCTTCGGGATGAGTTGCACCTACTACCGCACCCACTTCGGAATAACCGTATTTACCTATGGTATCAGCACCCCATTTGGAAACGAGCTTGCCCATTTGTTCGTAAATGCAGAGACCGTTTTCAAGCTTTAAGTTTTGAAGTTCGCCCGAAGAAGGGTTAGAAGTTTTAACTAAAACGAAAATACCCTTATCGTTAGCTTTTATGTCTTCGATAAAAGGTTTAATGCCGTCCGAACCGAGATAACCGTTTACGGTTAACATATCGCAAGGGAAAGATTTTAAAATTTTACCGTTAATGTTCGTTTTACCGAGATATGCTTTTGAATAACAAGCCGCGGTAGAACCTATATCGTTACGCTTACAGTCGCCGATAACGTACATCCCCTTACCCTTGGCATAATTTACGGTGTAATCGAAGGCTTTAAGTCCTGCATGTCCGTACATTTCGTAATAAGCGATTTGCACTTTAACTGCGGGAACGATATCACAGATTTTATCAATGATGTTCATATTAAATTCAGTAATCTGTTCAGCAACGCCTTCAAAGGTTGCCATACCTTCGCGCATGTCTTCGGGAAGATAATCAAAGTTAGTGTCAAGTCCTACGCAAGTAGGGTTTTGAAGGTCGATAATTCTTTTAATTAAACCGTCTATCATTTTTATATTCTCCATTTAATTATTTTAAGCGTTATATTTTATTTCGCCGTCAACGATAGTTTGGCAAACTTTGCCATAAACTTTAAAACCGTTAAAAGGCGTATTCTTACCTTTTGATAAGAATTTGTTTCCGTCTATAACGTAGCTTTGATTTAAATCTACGATAGTAAGGTCGGCTACTCCGCCTTCCTTAATTTCACCGCCGTCTAAATTTACGATATCAGCGGGAGCTTTACTCATTTTGTTACAGAGTTCCGAAAGCGTTAATATACCCGTTTTTACGAGATAGGTATAGCTTAAGGGGAAGCTCGTTTCTATTCCACTCATACCAAACGCTGCTAAATTATATTCCACTTCTTTATCTTTTGCCGAGTGGGGCGCGTGATCGGTAACGATGCAATCTAAAGTGCCGTCTTTAATCGCGGCGATAATTGCCTGTTTATCCTTTTCTTCCCTTACGGGAGGATTAACTTTGGTATAGGTATCGAACGTCGTTATAATATCGTCGGTTAAAATAAAGTAATGTGGACAAGTTTCCGCAGTAACTTTAACACCGCGAGCTTTAGCGCTTCTAATAATTTCCACACCGCTATAGGTGGACACGTGGCAGATGTGAACGGGTAAATTTAAACTCTCGGCAAGGCAAATATCGCGTGAAATTATAATATCTTCCGCCGCTCTTAAACTTCCCTTTAAACCGGTGAGAGTAGAGTTATAGCCTTCGTTGACAACGCCGCCGTCTACTAAGTTAATATCTTCGCAATGGCATAAACACTTCAAATTAAAATCACTTGCATATTCCATTGCAAGGCGCATTAAATTAGAGTCCATAACTGTTCTTCCGTCGTCAGAAATTGCTATTGCTCCAACATTTGCCATTTTTCCTATATCAGAAAGCGACTGCCCTTTTAAACCTTGAGAAATCGCACCAACGGGATGCACTTTACAAAGATTAACTTCTTTACTGCGGTTTTTGATATAGCTAACGACTATAGCGTTATCGCAAACGGGGTTGGTGTTAGGCATACAGCAAACTTGAGAAAAACCGCCTGCAACCGCTGCTTTTGAACCACTTTCTATATCTTCTTTCCCTTCAAATCCAGGTTCTCTTAAATGAACGTGAATATCAATAAGTCCGGGAATAACGTGTTTTCCGTCTGCGTTTATAACTTGGCAATCTTCGTTAATATTTTTAGCAATTTTAACGATTTTGCCGTTTTCAATTAAAATATCGGCTTGTTTTTCTTTATCGGAAAAAACTACCGTTCCGTTTTTAATTAATAATTTCATAAATTATTCTCCCTATATTCGGAAAGCAATTTTAATATAGCCATTCTTACAGCTACGCCGCTGGTTACTTGATCTTCTATTCTGCTTGACTGACCGTCGATAAGTGAAGGCGTTAATTCTACGCCACGGTTTACAGGACCAGGGTGCATTATTATCGCGTTTTTAGCAGCGTATTTTTGCACAATTTCGTCTTTTACACCGTAAAATTTACTATATTCGGAGAGCGAAGGAAAAAGTCCGCCCGTTTGGCGTTCTAACTGTATTCTTAACCCCATAACGACGTTAGCACCGTCGATTGCTTCTTCTCTACTCTTAGCTATTTTTGCTCCCATTTTGTCTATATCTTTAGGAATAAGCGTTGCGGGTGCGTACATAGTTACTTCTGCGCCCAACTTCTTTAAACCGAAAAGATTAGACTTAGCCACACGGCTATGCTTAATATCACCCAAAATTGCAACCTTTAAGCCTTTAATTTTTCCAAAGTGCTGACGCATGGAAAGCATATCTAAAAGAGCTTGAGTGGGGTGTTCGTTCATACCATCGCCACCGTTGATAACGCTCGCCTTTACCGTTTTAGCCAAAAGTCTGGGTGCACCCGCCATGGGATGGCGGATTGCAATAAAATTAACCTTCATTGCGTCAAGCGTTTTGCCAGTATCAATAAGCGTTTCTCCTTTTTGTACGGAGCTTGAAGCCGTTGCAATATTTACTACGTTTGCGCCTAAATACTTTGCGGCAAGTTCGAACGAACAGCGAGTTCTTGTGCTGTTTTCATAAAATAAAGTTACGAGAGCCCTTCCGTCTAACTGGTTATACTGTTTTACAGGCGACTGCAAAAGCGCCTTCATTTCTTCGGCAACGGTTAAAATTTCGTCAATTTCTTCGGCAGAAGTATCGTAAAGCCCGAGTAAATCCTTTTTATTTAACATATAATCTCCTAAAACTTAAGCGTAAAAAAAAAGCGAAAATAACCCGTAAGAGCCTAACGGGTAAATCGTTTGGCTCGGGTAATTCCGCTTAAACGTTTTTAAATAGATTAAATTTGTAGCATTGCGCCAAGCGTTTAGCGCAAATAAAAACGTATTTTCTTCGCATAAGTAGTTTCCAACCGAATCTACGGTTAACGTATAATCTTTAAAGATTATAACATACTTATTAATTAAAGTAAAGTGTTAAAACGAAAATAAATAAAAAAATTTGCATGACGTTTTGTCTGCAAATTTTAAAATTTATTTTATTTCAGCCCTTAAAACGTTTAAACAGTAAATAAATTCTCTTTCCGTTAAAACGGTGGTTTGAGGATTACTTTTACCAATAGAATGCTTTAAAGTTTTTCCTTTCGTATTTATAAGAGCGTTTTTAAAATTCTGGTTTTGCTCGCACATAGCTTTATAAGCCGATAATACAAACGGCAAATATTCGTTTTTATTGCGTTTAATTTTTTCGCCTTGCCAATAAAGGTTGCCAAAAAGCTTCCATAAAAATTTACGTTGTCCTTTTAGCTTTGCCTCTTTCCCTACCATTTAGCAAACCTTTTTTTGCTTTTTTACGTTTTTAAACTTTAACGACTGTAAAAATCCTTCCATACTTGCGCAGGCAACGCCGTCAAACACAAAATGATGTGCGTAAAAATTAGACAGCTCGTTTGCGGGGTATTCTCCCTTACTATGAATATCTATTACGTTTTCCATATTATTCCTTAAACAATTCTTTGAAGCGTAAACGCTACTTTATCACAAGAAGTTAACACGTATTCTATGCCGTTTCTAACCGTGCGGAGCGGAAAATAAGTTTCGCCGTGAATATGACCGAAAACGACCTTTTCAACTCCGTTTTGCTCGAACAAATCGGTAAAT
>JAGAMH010000026.1 GCA_017624815.1 Clostridia bacterium | reverse complement strand
CGGAACGATTGACAACGACTTAGAATATTCCGACTATACGTTAGGTTTTGATACTGCAGTTAATACTTGTATCGACGTTATTAATAAACTTCGCGATACTATGACCTCACACGAAAGAATTTCCGTAGTAGAAGTTATGGGTAGACGTTGCGGTGATATTGCGTTATATGCTGGTATTGCAAGCGGCGCGGAAATTATCGTAGTTCCTGAAGTTGTATTCGACTTAGACGATATCGTTATGCGAATTAACCGTTCTAGAGCTAACGGTAAGCACTCAAATATCGTAGTGGTTGCAGAAGGCGTTTGCACCGCCGACGAATTTGCTAAGCAATTACAATCGGTAACTACTTATTCGGTTCGTCCTACCACGATTGGTCATATTCAACGTGGCGGTTCTCCTACAATGGCAGACAGAATGCTTGCAGCTCAATTTGGTAACAAAGCCGTTAGATTATTAAAAGACGGAATTGGCAATCGCGTAGTTGGTATTCGCAAAAACGAAATAATCGACATGGATATTATTGAAGCCGTAAATATGAAGAAGAAGTTTAATTACGAACTTTACGAAACTTTACAAATGATTTCTATGTAATTTACAAAAGCCGTTGCAATCAACGGCTTTTTTTAAGGTGAATTATGATTTTAAACGTTTGCGTTAATCCTAGAATAGAAGTTAATTTAGAAGTTAATAAACTTTCGATTGGAAGATCGAGTGAAATAATAAATAAAAACACCTTTTATACAGGAAGAGCAATTAACGTTGCTACAGGGTTGGCACGTTTAGGTGCACCCGCCTTTGCTACGGGATTTATGTATGAAGACAACGGTAGATTGTTTGAGCTACAACTTCATAAAGAAGGAATTCCTTATAAATTTGTTTGGAGTGAAGGAAAGGTAAAAGAATCGTTTAAATTTATAGATAATAAATCTATGCTTACTGAGTTTTACGAAAAATCTAAACCTGTGAGCTTAGAAAAACAAACAGAACTATTAAATTTAATATCTGAACTTGTAAAAAGCGCAAACTGTATAGTTATATCAGGATCAATTCCAAACGGAATTTCTTCAGATTACTTTTATAAGATATTGCAACGCACACCGAATAACGTTATTAAAGTAGTTGACGCCGAAGGTGATAATTTACTAAACGCTCTAAAATGTGGTGCTGATCTAATTAAGCCTAACTTAGAAGAATTACAAAAAACTTTAAACGTTAAAATAGAAAGTAAAAACGATTTACTTTCTTCGTGTGAAAAATTATTACTATTAGGCGCAAAACGAGTTTTAGTATCGCTTGGTAAAAACGGCGCGTTAATTACCGACGGAAATAAAACGTATTACGCAAAGAGCATTAACGTTGCGATGAACTCAACTGTAGGTGCGGGCGACGGCATGGTTGCTGGCGCAACTAACGCACTTGTAAACGGCGAAAATTTAAAAAATATTTTAAAATCAGGGGTTGCTGCAGGCACGGCGGCGGTAACACTTCCTGAAAGTATTTCTTTTACGAAAAATAAGTATGAAGAAATTTTATCTAATTTAACCGTGCAAGAAATTTAAATAAATACTTGAAATTAATATTTTAATATGCTATAATCATAAAAAAGGAGAAATTATTATGTGGAACGAAAATATGCCTTTAGAACTTCTTAAAGATATGCCTACCCAATTAAACGAAGAAAATACCGCAAAAATTCAGCGCGTTATTGACGTTGATAAATATAAGAACAGCGAGTGGAAGGGGTACGATTTATGCGGCGAATACGCACCTTTCTGTAAAAATTGCGATAAGTCGTTAGATTACCCTTGCGCAGACGCTTACATAAGAATGAAACAAGAACAAGGTATGAACGTTGAAATATTGGGCGCTAAAAAACAACCTTTAAAAATTAGAATTGCAGTTGCAAAAAGAAAAAAGATTTAATTAATAAATTTTCTTCGTTATTTTATTGACATACGCTAAATAATTTAGTACAATAAAGCAAATTAAACGGAGATAATTTATGAAAAGATTAATAAATAACGCAAACGAAATATTACTTTAAGTATTTTTGCGGATTATTTCGTCGTTATTTATAAATTAAAATTAAACGGCTTCTTGTAATCCAAGAAGCCGTAATCTTTTTAATCGAGGTCTATATGCAGTTTATTAAAGAAAAATACGTTCAGTTAAACATTTTAGAAAAACAAAAATATATAAAGCTTATTAAAGATAAATTTGAAAGAGTTTTAGCTCAAAAATTAAATTTAATGCGTGTTTCCGCTCCGCTTTTAGTTACGCAAGAATCTGGCTTACAAGACGATTTAAGCGGTGTTGAACGTAAAGTTAAGTTCGACGTATTAAAAGACGGTAAAGAAATAGAAATAGTTCAATCGCTTGCTAAATGGAAGCGTATGGCGCTTGCTAAATACGGTTTTAAAAATCATAGCGGATTATATACTGATATGACGGCAATTCGCCGCGATGATAAAATGGATGAAATTCATTCAATATACGTTGACCAATGGGACTGGGAAAAAGTAATATCCATAAAAGATAGAAACTTTACTTACTTAAAAGATACAGTTAAAAAAATAGTTAAAGCAATAGCTAAAACAAGTGAGTTTGTTAAAACTAAAGGTTTTAACGGGCTTGAGCTTTGCGACGAAGTTTATTTTATAACCAGTCAAGAATTATTAGATCTTTATCCCGACAAAACCGATAAAGAGCGCGAATATTTAATTACTAAAGAACATAAAACAGTATTTATAATGCAAATTGGCGACAAATTAAGTAACGGTATGCCGCACGATTTACGCGCTCCAGACTATGACGATTGGGCGCTTAACGGAGATTTACTATTTTATCACGAAGTTTTAGATTTAGCGTTAGAAATTTCAAGTATGGGTATAAGGGTTGATAAAACGGCTTTACTTTATCAAATTGAAAAAAGTGGAAAACACGAACGTTTACAATACGCTTTTCATAAAGCAATATTAAACGACGAATTACCTTTATCGATAGGTGGAGGTATAGGACAAAGCCGACTTTGCCAACTCCTTTTAGGAAGAGCGCACGTTGGCGAAGTGCAATCTTCTTATTGGGACAGAGAAACTTTAGAAAAATGTGAACGTCTTGGCATAGAATTATTATAAATTTGTAAAGGTCAACCAAATCGGTTGACCTTTAGTATTATCTAACAAAACCAAAAAATGTAACCGCTTATGTGATTACCTTTTTTTTGGAGCTGCTGAGCAGACTTGTAAGGAGCGGAGCGACGGAGTAGCATAACGTTACGCGTAGCGTCGATTGCGTTCTTGCCGACCACATATTTCTAAAATAATTTGGCAAAGATCGGTAGTAATATAATAAAAAAGCAATCACGAAATCGTGATTGCTTTTTTTTGGAGCTGCTGAGCAGACTTGAACTGCCGACCTCATCCTTACCAAGGATGTGCTCTACCGACTGAGCCACAGCAGCAACTTCAAATTACTTGACTATTATATTTTAAATATTAAATAATGTCAACCGATT
>JAGAMH010000002.1 GCA_017624815.1 Clostridia bacterium | reverse complement strand
GAAAAATTATAGAAATTTATAAATATTTTTCCAAGCGCCGTTTTTCAACGCTTGCGGGCACGTTAGTATATTTTTTGCTTATGAGCCTTGCGCCCTTTATTTTATGGCTAACGCTATTTTTTGGTGAAGTGCAATTTGAAAAAATATTCTCGCTGCAAATATTTAACGGAATAGCCCCCTTTCTAACCGACCTTAAAAACTCGGCTCAAGGTGCGGCTGGGGGTGTAAGCGTAATTTTTTTAGCCACGACCTTATATTCTTCAACGAACTTTTTTTACCATATTCGCCGCAGCGGAGAAATAGTTTATGGATCAAATAGAGCTAAGGGAGGAATAAAGCTTAGGGTAATTGCCCTTGGCTTAATCGTTGCAACGCTACTTTTAACGGCATGCCTAACTGCCGTCGTGGTGTTTGGCGAAAATATTTTAAAAATTTTTATGCCGAGCGTTTTATCCGAAACGATAATTTACACTTTAATTACCGCCGCCGCACTTGCCGTATGCTTAGTTATAAATATGTTTATGTGTCCGTTTAAAATAAAAGTATCCGAAGTATTATCCGGCAGTATTTTAACTACCGTTTTGTGGATAGTTCTAACTTTAGGTTTTTCAATATATTTAAACTTTGCTTCGCCCGAAAAGTTATACGGTAAAATCGCATCCATAATAATTTTTCTACTTTGGTGCTATTTAATGATGAATAGTTTAATTATAGGTGCAATTTACAATTCGGCATTTAAAACGGAACGAGAGCATAAAGTTATTTTATAAAATTGCCAAAGTTAACTTATACGTTTGTTTTTATATACCGTATTTTGTGAAAAATAAACAAAAAATACAATATCTTGTGTCGATAAAAAAATACTTAATACAATATTTTGTAAAAACTGTTGACAAGATTACTATCCTTTGTTATAATGATATCGAAGTTAAGGCATGTCGCAACTGACGAGAATGCGGGTTTACGCAGGGGAGCGGCAATGTTTGTGTTTGTCGTTCGTCTGGGCAGTTCTCTAAACTGTCCGGTTTTTTTTGGGTAAAAATATGATTGGTAAAATACATTCGTTCGAAACTTTTGGAACGGTAGACGGCCCTGGAATAAGATTCGTGGTGTTCACGCAAGGTTGCCCTTTAAGGTGCTTGTATTGCCACAATCCCGATACGCAACCTTTATCTGGCGGTAAGGAATATACCGCTCAACAAATAGCAGAAAGGGTATTAAAGTATAAAAGCTACTATAAAAACGGCGGTGGAGTAACCGTTTCAGGCGGAGAACCGCTCCTTCAAATTCCATTTATAACCGAGCTATTTAAAATTTTAAAAGAAAGCGGCGTACACACGGCTATAGATACTTCGGGCGCAACCTTTAATATAAACGACGCCGAAAACGTAAAAAAACACGAAGAACTTTTAAAATATACCGATTTAGTTCTTCTAGATATAAAACATATAAACGATAATAAACATAAAGCTTTAACGGGTGCAAGCAATAATAATCCCTTAAATTTTGCAAAGTTTTTAAGTGATGCGGGAAAAGATATTTGGATTCGACACGTTTTAATTCCCGAATACACCGACGACGATAAATACTTAAATGAACTTGCAAACTTTATAAAAACGTTAAAAACGGTAAAAAATATAGAAGTTTTGCCCTATCATACTATGGGCGAAGTAAAATATAAAACCCTCGGCTTAGAATATCCCTTAAAAGGCGTTACTCCGCCGACGGAAGAAAGAATAGAAAACGCAAAAAAAATTTTAAACTTACAATAAATACACAATATATACAAAGGAGGCAATTATGCAGTATAAAGGCTGGGAAGGATTTATTCCCGGAAAATGGAACAACAACGAAGTAGACGTAAGAGACTTTATTCAGCGCAACTATACCCCCTACGAAGGAGAGGGTAATTTCCTTGCGCCCGCAACCGAAGATACTAAAATATTGTGGGGAAAGGTATTAAAACTTACAGAAGAAGAAAAAAATGCAGGTGGCGTTTTAAAAGCTGATACCTACGTAATTTCAACGCTCACTAGCCACGGTGCAGGTTATATAGATAAAGAAAGAGAAAAAATCGTAGGTTTACAAACCGACGAACCCTTCAAACGCGCTTTGCACCCCTTCGGCGGTATTAAAATGGCAGAACAAGCCCTTAACGCTTACGATTACGAACTTGATAGCGACGTTAAAGACGTTTTCTCTAAATATCGCAAAACGCACAACGACGGCGTTTACGACGCTTATACCCTTGAAATGCGCAGAGCGAGAAGAGCGCACATTTTAACCGGCTTACCCGATACTTACGGCAGAGGCAGAATTATAGGCGATTATAGAAGAGTAGCGCTTTACGGTATTGATTACCTTATTGAACAAAAGGAAAACGATAAGGAAATTATTGACGGCGAAATGATTCCCGAAAGAGTAAGGGATAGAGAAGAAATATCCGACCAAATTAAAGCGCTAAAAGCTTTAAAGAAAATGGCGTCTTTCTACGGAATAGATATATCAAAACCCGCCGAAAACGCTCAACAGGCAATTCAAGCTTTATACTTTGGATACCTTGGTGCAATTAAAGACCAAAACGGCGCGGCAATGTCTATTGGTAGAAACTCTACCTTCCTTGATATTTACATTGAAAGGGACTTGAAAAACGGCGTGTTAACCGAAGAAAG
>JAGAMH010000025.1 GCA_017624815.1 Clostridia bacterium | reverse complement strand
TTTATATATTATAATTCAAAATAATGTCCGTTATAAAAAAGAAATGTGAAAACCGTGTAAAATTTTTGGCTTTTAAAACAATTCTTTACCGTAATCTACGCTATAAAGCGTTAATCCGTTGGCGGGAAGAGTTTTTCCAACCAAAGTGCGGTTTTGCGTTAAAAGGGATTTTTTAATTTGCTCTTCTGAAATTTTGCCCTGTGCGTAACCTAAAATCGTTCCCGCCATGGTGCGGACCATATTATATAAAAACCCGTTTCCGCAAACGTAAATTTCTATATCTTTACTGCCGTAGCTAAAGCTTGACTTCACCGTTACCGAATAAACCGTTCTAACGGTAGTTTTAACTTGCGAACGGCTTGCCATATACGCTTTAAAATCGTGTTCACCCGTAAATAAATTAGCAGCTTGCACTAACTTATCTTCATTAATATCACCCTTTACCCATAGCGAATATCTGTCTTTTAAGGGGTTTCTTCGGGGCGAAAAATAAAGTTTATAACAATAAGTTTTTTTCTTTGCGCTACGGTTTGCATCGAAGTCTTCATCTGCCAAATTAGAGCTTAAAACGCTTATATCTTGGGGTAAATGCACGTTTAACGCGTCGGCAATTTTATTTGCTGGCACGGATATATCGGCGGTAAAATGACATATTTGCGCTGCCGCGTGCACGCCTGCGTCCGTTCTGCCCGAAGCCGTTATATTAAGTTGTTGACCAAAGGCAGTATTTGCGGCATTTTGCAAAACTTGCTGAACGGTTATTGCGTTGTTTTGAATTTGCCAACCGCCGTAATTAGTGCCGTCGTACGCAATTTTTAAAACGTATTTCATAAATAATTAGCTTATTTTTATATAGTTATAAATTTCGGGAATTATATTTGCGCCGTAAATATTTAACAATACCACGCCGGCAATTAAAGCCGCCACCAAAATAACGGCAACTAAATCGCCAAGCTTAAAGGTGAGTTTTTTGTACTTAGTTCTGTTTTTGGCGTTGGAATAGCAACGGGCATCCATTGCGTCGCCAAGTTCTTCCGCTCTGCGGAAAGCGCTTATTAAAAGGGGAATTAAAATGGGCACTACAGCCTTTACCCTCTTTAAAATATTTCCGCTTTCAAAATCTGCCCCCCTTGCCTTTTGCGCCGATATAATGCGGTTTGTTTCGTCTATTAGCGTGGGAATAAATCTTAGCGCAATAGACATAATTAAAGCCAACTCGTGCACGGGGAATTTAATAAATTTTAAAGGCGTTAATAAACTTTCTATGCCGTCGGTTAAAGATACTGGTGTAGTTGTTAGCGTGAGTATGGTAGAGCCCATAACCAAAAAGGTTAATCTAAAGGCTAAAAATACGGTAAATATTATGCCTTCCACCGATATTTTAATAAAGTTCCACTCTACTAAAACGGTTTCTCCACCATAAAATAAAAGGTTTAGCACCGCCGTAAATAAAAGGATAAAAAGTATTCCTTTAATGGAACGCAATACGCTTGCAAAGGGCAATTTAGAGGCAGCTATTGCCACGACCAAAAGCAAGGCACACACGGCTAAAGAATAAAAATTATTGGCTAAAAACAAGGCTACTATATAGGCGATAAGCCAAATGAGCTTGGTGCGGGGATCGAGCCTGTGAACGGCGCTATTTACGGGATAGTACTGCCCGAACGCTACGTCGTTAAGCATTGTTGCCACCCCCTTTATAGGCGTTTATAACGCTTTTTGTAAAGCCTTTACACGAAAGGTTGCAATCTATTTCAACGCCGTATTTTTTAAGTTCTATTAAAAGTTTTGCCGCCAAGGGGATATCCAAGCCAAGCTCTATTAATTTTTCGCCGTTTGCAAACACTTTTTCGGGCGTGTCGGCAAATACGATTTTGCCGTTGGATATAACCGCGCACGAAGTGCAGTTATCGGCAATTTCGTCCATATCGTGAGAAACGATAACTACCGTTTTGCACCACGTTTTATGGAGTTTATGAAGAAGTTCCATAATCTCCTTTTTACCGAGCGGATCTAAGCCCGCCGCGGGTTCGTCTAACACTAAAATTTTGGGCTTGGTTACTATAACGCCTGCAATTGCAACGCGGCGCTTTTGACCGCCCGACAAATCGAAGGGGGATTTATCCTTTATTTCTTCGTAATTTAATCCCACCATTTCTAAGCTTTCTTTAACGGCGGTTATAACTTCTTCTTCGCCCATTTTAGGGAAAAAGTTTTTTAAGCCAAAAGCAACGTCTTCAAAAACCGTTTCGGCAAAAAGTTGATATTCGGGGTATTGGAACACCATACCAACGTCGGCACGCAAGCTTTTAAAATCGCATTTTTTGTTGGAAAGGTTGTAATTCCCCACCGTTATTTGCGGCATAGTAGGGGGTGTTTGACCTTTTTTTACTTTTTTTGCCTTATACTTTTTTTGGGCTTGAGGCAATTTTATAAGTGCGTTTAAGTGCTGAATTAGCGTCGATTTACCGCTGCCCGTATGACCTATTACGCCGAAAAATTCGCCTTCTTTTATCTTTAAGTCAACGCCGTTTAAAGCGTGAGTTGCAAAGGGAGATTTAGCCGAGTAGGTAAAAGTTAAGTTGGATATATCAACGTCCCACTCTCCACCTTGATTGTATTGCGGGGTATTTTTACAGTTTCCCCAAGTTTTACCCTTTAAATTATCGGCGATATCTCTTGCCAAAGTTTGATAGTTTAAAGCGTTTGAAACGGTTAAACCTGCTTCCCTTAATCCGTTTTCTATTTCGGTAATTTTGGGAAGAGCCAAGTTGTAAGTTTCCAACGCGTCGCCGTTTTTAAAAATTTCTTCGGGCGTGCCCTGTAAAACGACTTCGCCCTTGTTTAACACTATAGCCCTATCGGCAAATAATGCTTCTTCCATAAAGTGCGTAATTAAAAGAACGGTTATACCCTCTTCTTCGTTTAACTTTTTAACTACGCTTATAACTTCCGCCCTGCCTTTAGGGTCGAGCATTGCGGTAGATTCGTCCAAAATTATAATATCGGGCTTAATTGCCAAAACGCCTGCTATTGCCACGCGTTGCTTTTGACCGCCCGAAAGACGGGAAGGCGTGGAATTTTTAAATTCTTCCATTCCCACCGATTTTAGCGCCCAGTTTATTCTTCTGCCTATTTCTTCGCGCTCGACGCCAACGTTTTCTGGTCCGAAAGCCACGTCGTCTTCTACGATAGAGGCAACCATTTGGTTATCGGGATTTTGAAAAACTATACCGGCGCGTCTTCTTACTTCGGCTATATTCTTTTTGTCTGAAACGTTTAACCCCAACACGGTAATTTCGCCTTCGTCCGCAGTTAAAAGTCCGTTTATTAGACGGGCAAGCGTGGATTTGCCGCTTCCGTTATGACCTAACACGGCTACGAATTCGCCCTTTTCAACCGAGAGCGACACGCCGTTTAAAGCGGGAGCATCTTCCGATTGAGAATAGGAGTATTTAACGTTTTTTAATGTTATTGCGTTAGTTGACATTTGTTTCCTTAATAAAAAATTTTGCGGCAATTATCCGCTACTTTAAAAATTATAGCAAATTAAAATAATTTTAACAACAAATTATACATTAAAATATGTGAAAGGCAGGTAAAATTTTGCCCAATTTACCTTCGCGAGCGCGCATACGCGTAAAAAAATGGGTAATTGCTAAAAATATATCGTTACGCGCGTTGACTTTTTTTTACTATTGAAGTATAATTATTTTATGCGTGAAGATTTTACGCGCTATTAAAACTTATGTAAAAAATAAAAAATTATAAATCGGAGGTTTTCTTGATGAAAAAATTGACTATTGACGGCAATACCGCCGCCAGCCACGTTGCTTACGCCTTTTCGGAAGTAGCGGCAATTTATCCCATCACTCCCTCTTCCCCTATGGCGGAAGTTGCTGACGAATGGGCTACTGCCGGCAGAACCAACATGTGGGGACAAAAAGTTAAAGTTGCAGAAATGCAATCTGAAGGTGGCGCAGCAGGTGCAGTTCACGGCTCGCTTTGCGCAGGTGCTTTAACCACCACCTACACCGCATCCCAAGGCTTACTTTTAATGATTCCCAATATGTATAAAATATCCGGCGAACTTATGCCTATGGTAATGCACGTTTCCGCACGTGCTCTTGCAGCTCACTCGCTTAACATTTTCGGCGACCACGCCGACGTTATGGCTTGCCGCCAAACTGGTTTTGCAATGATTTGCGACGGCTCGGTTCAAGAAGTTATGGACCTTGCTTTAGTTGCTCACCTTGCTACTTTAAAATCTAAAGTTCCTTTCCTTAACTTCTTCGACGGTTTTAGAACCTCTCACGAAGTTGCTAAAATAGACGTTTGGGACGAAGCTGACGACTATGCTGAAATTAGAGCAATTTGCGAAGAAGTTGGCATTGCGGCAGACGTTGCAGACTTTAAGTCCCGCGCGCTCAACCCCGAACATCCTATTCAAAAGGGTACTGCTCAAAACAGCGACACCTATTTCCAAAACAGAGAAACTGCAAACAACTATTACGAAGCTACCCCCGCTATCGTACAAAAGATGATGGACGTAGTTTCTAGCAAGTGCGGAAGAAGCTATCACCTCTTCGACTACGTTGGCGCACCCGACGCTGAACAAGTTATTATTGCTATGGGTTCCGGCTGCGAAACTATTGAAGAATCCATTAACAAGCTTAACTCTATGGGCAAGAAATACGGTCTTATTAAAGTTCGTTTATACAGACCTTTCTATGCAGAAGCGTTTATTAACGCTATTCCCAAAACTTGCAAAAAGCTTGCAGTTTTAGACAGAACTAAAGAACCCGGCTCGCTTGGCGAACCTTTATATCTTGACGTATGCTCCGCACTCCTTGAAAAGGGCGTTACCGGCATTAAGGTAGTAGGCGGCAGATACGGTCTTGGTTCTAAAGAATTTACTCCTTCCATGGTTAAGGCAGTTTATAAGAACCTTGAACAAGATCAACCTAAAAACCACTTTACCATCGGTATTCACGAAGACGTTACCAACTCTTCGCTCGACTTTAGCGAAAAGTTCGACGCTGCTCCCGCAGGTTCTACTTCTTGTAAGTTCTACGGTCTTGGTTCAGACGGTACCGTTGGCGCAAACAAAAACTCCATTAAAATTATCGGCGACCACACGGACAAGCACGCTCAAGCGTACTTCTTCTACGATTCCAAAAAATCCGGCGGTATTACCGTATCTCACCTCCGTTTCGGCGATACCCCTATTCAATCGGAATACTTAATCGACTCTGCCGATTTCGTTCAATGCTCTAACCCTTCTTACATAACCCGTTACGATATGACCGGGGATATTAAAGAAGGTGGTATATTCCTTATTAACACTTCGGCTACGACCGTTGAAGCGTTAGAAGAATTCCTTCCTGCAAAGGTTAAGCAAGATATTGCAAAGAAGAACATTCAACTTTACGTTATCGACGCTATTAAAATTGCAGGCGAACTTGGTTTGAAGGGCAGAACTAACACCATTTTACAATCTGCTTTCTTCCGCGTTAATCCCCAAATTATGCCTTACGACAAAGCCGTTGAATATATGAAGTATATGGCTAAGAAGTCCTTCGGCAGAAAGGGCGACGCTATCGTTCAAATGAACTATAACGCAATTGATTCCGCTGCAGGCGACAACCTCGTTAAAATCGACGTTCCCGCAGCTTGGGCAAACGCTACTTCCGGCGCTGAAATGGTTAAGGGCGCAGATAACGCTTACTTCCAAGAAATTATTAAACCCATCCTTTACCTTAAGGGCGACGAACTTAAGTCTTCGCAATTCAACGCAGACGGTTCCGTTCCTACCGGTACTACCAAATACGAAAAACGCGGCGTTGCAGTTCTCGTTCCTGAAATCGACCTTGCAAAGTGCGTACAATGCGGCTCTTGCTCGTTCGTATGCCCTCACGCTTGCTTAAGACCTGCACTCGTTAAGGAAGGTGCTGAAAAGCCCGCAACCTTGGCTACCAAGAAGGCTATCGGCTTACCCGGCTACGAATACAGAATGCAAGTATCTCCCCTTGACTGTATGGGCTGTGGCGTTTGTGCAACCGTTTGTCCCGTAAAAGACGGCGGCGCTATTAAGATGGTTCCCCTTGCAGATTCTCTTGCAAACGGCGAAGATAAGAACTGGGAATACACCGTTGACCTTCCCGCAGTTGACACCTCTAAATTCAAGAAAGAAACCGTTAAGGGTTGCCAATTCTGCACTCCTTTATTCGAATTCTCGGGCGCGTGCGCAGGCTGTGGCGAAACTCCTTACGTAAAAGTTATTACCCAACTTTTCGGCGAAGATATGATAGTTGCAAACGCAACCGGTTGTTCTTCTATCTACGGCGGTTCTTCCCCCACTTGCCCTTACACCACCAACAAGGAAGGCAAGGGTCCCGCTTGGGCTAACTCCCTCTTTGAAGACAACGCAGAATTCGGCTACGGCATGAACCTTGCATACAGCGCAAGAAGAAACGCTATTAAAGCTAAGATTGAAAAACTTGCTGAAATGTGGGCTGAATATCCCGAATGCAAAGCAGTTTGCGACGAATGGCTTGCAGCGTTTGATAACAGAGAAGCAAGCAAAGCTGCTTCTAAGAAGTTAATTGCTCAACTTGAAGCTTGCAGCAACGATTACGACGCAGAAGAAGAAGTTATCGTTAAAGAAATTCTTGCAGCTAAAGATTGCCTTTCCAAGAAATCTATTTGGATTTTCGGTGGCGACGGCTGGGCTTACGATATCGGTTACGGCGGCTTAGACCACGTTCTTGCTTGCGGCGAAGACGTTAACGTTTTAGTTCTTGACACCGAAGTTTACTCCAATACCGGCGGTCAAGCTTCTAAGGCTACTAACCTTGGCGCAGTTGCTAAGTTCGCTTCTGCAGGTAAGAGAGTTAAGAAGAAGGATTTAGGTATGATTGCTAAATCTTACGGTTACGTATACGTTGCACAATGCGCAATGGGTGCTAACCAAGCTCAGTTCTTAAAGGCTATCTCTGAAGCTGAAGCTTACAACGGCCCTTCCATTATCATCTGCTATGCTCCTTGTATCAACCACGGCATTAACATGACTAAGAGCCAACTTGAAGAAAAGGCAGCAGTTGAATGCGGATACTGGCAGCTTTACAGATATAACCCTGCAAACGAAACCTTTACCCTTGACAGCAAAGAACCCACCGGTGATTACCAAGCGTTCCTTGCAGGCGAAACGAGATTTACCTCGCTCGTTAAAACTCAAGGCGCAGAAGTTGCTAACGAATTGTTTAAACAAACCGAAGCTTCTGCAAAGGAAAGACTTGAAGGTTATAAAAAGCTTGCTAACAAGCAATAATAGCTAAATTTACGGCTTAAAAATATTAGCCCGACGCAGTAGCGTCGGGCTTTATTTTATTGACAAAATTAAACGGTTTATACTAAATAAAAACGCTATATTTAAAAGATTAATTACGGGTGAAACAAGGGTGCTCTTAGAGTGATTTTTATTAAATAACAAAAAAACGGTGTATTCACACATATTTTCGTGCGATTATACCGTTACCTATTTTAAGCGAAAATGCAAAACCTTTTAATATAAGAGCGCAAAATAGTACCGTTTTATATATTTTTTTAACCGTTTTTAATAAAATAAACATAGCGCACAACTACCGCCGTAAAGGTTTAATTGCACGCTATTTTAAGTTTATTTATTACAAATTATTTACTTTGAGAAAAGAGCCAGTCTTCTAACGCGGGGTATTGCGTGCCCGAACCGCCAAAGGTTATTGCGTCGTTCCAAATACCATGACCTTTTCCGCTAAATGTATAAAACGTTATTTTTTCTCCGCCTGCACCTACAATTGCGTTATACATTTCTTGCGTTCCGCTATAAGGCACGCTGCTATCAGCCGTTCCGTGGAAGGTGTAAATAGGAATATCCTTTAACACGTTTATTTTATCGATAGGTCCACCACCGCAAATGGGTACTGCTGCCGCAAACATATTGGGATAGCGAGAAATTATATCCCAAGTACCAAAGCCGCCCATAGAAAGTCCAACTACATACACTCTATCTTCGTCGATATAATCGTAGGTTGCATATTGATTAACGAGATTAGCAACGGCGTTAAGACGTTCGTTTTCGGGAACATTTTCTTGAACGTAATTGCCTTTCGACCATAAAGTATCTACCCATTTATAGTCGTTTATATCCATAGAATTAGTGCCTAGCAAGGGGCATTGAGGTGCTATTATTACCGAATTCATCCAGTTACTGCTGGTGTTATTTTTATTAACGACCTTTAAAATTGCATTTTTTAATTGAGCTTGGTTGTCGCTGCCGCGTTCACCTGCACCGTGTAAAAATAAAACTAAAGGCACTTTATCGCTACTTTTGTTTAAATTGGTAGGCTCGTATAAGCAATAGTTTAAGCTATAGCCGTTATTTGTATAAGACTTTTTATCAAACATAGTTTCTGATAAAACTTTAACGGCGTTTTCGGTAGTGGGTTTGGTTGCCGCTTTATCTTCAAATAAATCTCCGCAGCTGCATTTATAATACTCTTTATTGCCGTGTTGGGCATACTGTGCGGCTTTAGCTTGTACTAAAACGGTGCTATGCACGTGCACGTTGGGAGGAGTGGGAACGTTTTCTTCGGGCTTTTCGGCACACGCCGTAAAGCAACAAACAAGCATGGCAAGCGCCATAATGCAGTTTAGTAACTTAAATGATATTTTCTACGTTGAGCCTGATGGCAATTCATACACCTTTGGAGAGTTAGTGGAATTGGGGTATAAAGATTCTGTTGTAACAGATTTTTGTCGTCAAGTTAAAGTTGCACATGCTACAAGAGTGGATGATGAGAAT
>JAGAMH010000024.1 GCA_017624815.1 Clostridia bacterium | reverse complement strand
GGCTACGACGAAAAAATTATAATGGCGGCGGGCACTTTCGTTGCAGGCGCGTCGATAGAGCTTTCTGCAGACGGCCCTGTAAAACCGCCCTATATAGCGTATTTTCAAGGCGGATTAACCTACGAACACGGCAAATATGCGCTGCAGAGAATTTTAAATAAATTAAATTAATTAAAAAACACGGTTGACTGAGTTCAACCGTGTTTTAATATTCTTTTCTACCACATAAAATATCTATGCTAACGTTAAAATAATCGGCAATTTTCCAACATTCAATAATGCTTGGCTCTATAATTCCCTGTTCCCACCTTGATAAATTGGCTTGGCTCGTTCCTAACTCTTTTGCAAGCTGCCGTTGAGACAATTTTGCACCTTTTCGCAATTCTGAAATTTTATTATTGTTAAAGTTATATTCCATAAAATAATTATATGCAAAAACGTATCAATTTAGTTAACTTATACAAAAATGTATCATATAATAGTTAATATCAACAACAAAGAAGAAGATTATGGAAAATTCTTTAAACCAATCAAAGTACACCGGCGGATTATTAGGCTTGTTAGGCGTTGAAATTGTAGGCGCTTTAATTACGCTTATAACTTTTGGAATTGCAGCTCCTTGGGCAGTTTGCATGAAAGAAAATTGGGTAGTAGAGCATACTATTCTCGACGGTAAACGTTTAACTTTCGACGGTACTGGCGGACAGCTTTTCGGTAAATATATCGTATGGCTTATGTTAACCGTTATAACTTTTGGCATTTATGCTTTATGGCTTCCCATAAAAATGCAACAGTGGGTTACAGAACATACTCATATAGTATAGCAATTAAACTTCAATTAATAAAAAAATAGCTTGGCGACGCCAAGCTATTTTTTATTTGATTTTAATTAATACATACCGTTCATGTCGCCGCCCATAGGGTTAGCAGGAGCAGCAGGTTCGGGTATATCCGTTACGATACTTTCGGTGGTAAGTAACGTTGCCGCAACGGAAGCTGCGTTTTGTAATACCGAACGGCTTACTTTGGTGGGGTCGATTATACCGCTTTTTACCATATCGGTATATTCGTTTTTAAGTGCGTCAAAGCCGTAGTTTGCTTTTTTAGACGTAAGAATGGTGTTTACGATAACCGAGCCGTCTAAACCTGCGTTTTTAGCAATTTGGCGAATAGGTTCTTCAACTGCTTTTAATACTATGCAAGCGCCCGTTCTTTCGTCACCGTCAAGATTTTCAATAAGTTTTTTAAGTTCGGGAATAGTAGAGAGAAGTGCAACGCCGCCGCCGGGGACAATGCCTTCTTCAACTGCAGCTCTGGTTGCAGCTAAAGCGTCTTCAATTCTCAATTTCTTTTCCTTCATTTCAACTTCGGTAGCCGCACCAACGTTAATTACTGCAACTCCGCCTGCAAGCTTAGCAAGTCGTTCTTGTAATTTTTCTTTATCGTATTCCGAAGACGTTTCGGCAATTTGCGCTTTAATAGAAGCAACTCTTGCCTTAATATCGCAATCGTCGCCCGCACCGTCGATAATGGTGGTGTTGTCTTTATCAACTTTAACTTGTGCCGCTCTACCAAGCATATCGATAGTAACGTCTTTAAATTCGTAACCTAAATCGGAAGAAATTACCGTGCCGCCCGTCAAAATAGCAATATCTTCAAGCATAGCCTTTCTTCTATCGCCAAATCCGGGAGCTTTAACTGCTACGCAGTTTAATACGCCCTTTAATTTATTAACGATTAGCGCCGCCAACGCGTCGCCTTCAACGTCTTCTGCAATAATTAAAAGTCTTGCGCCTTGTTGAGCTATAGGTTCAATTATGGGTAAAATTTCTTGTAAAGAAGAAACTTTTTTATCGGTAATTAAAATGTAGGGAGCGTCTAAAACGGCTTCCATTTTTTCGGTATTAGTTACCATATAAGCAGAAGCGTAACCTCTATCGAACTGCATACCGTCAACGGTAGTAAGTTCGGTGTTCATGGTTTTGCCTTCTTCAACGGTAATAACGCCGTCTTTACCAACGATTTCCATTGCGTTAGCAATAAGTTCGCCAATCTTTTCGTCGCCTGCGGAAATGGATGCAACTTGAGATATTGCAAGCTTGTTTTCAACGGGTTTAGAAATTGATTGAATTTTATTTACGGCAGTATCAACCGCAGCTGCAATGCCTTTCTTTAAAATGATAGGGTTTGCGCCTGCAGCAAGGTTTTTAAGCCCTTCACGGATAATTGCTTGCGCTAAAACCATAGCGGTAGTTGTGCCGTCGCCTGCAACGTCGTTAGTTTTAGTGGAAACTTCTTTTACGAGTTGTGCACCCATATTTTCAAAGGGGTCTTCAAGTTCTATTTCTTTAGCAATAGTAACGCCGTCGTTAGTGATAAGGGGAGAGCCGAATTTTTTATCTAAAACAACGTTTCTTCCCTTAGGACCTAAAGTAATTTTAACGGTATCCGCAATAACGTTAACGCCCGTTTCTAATTTTTTTCTGGCTTCGTCGCCGTATTTAATCTGTTTTGCCATAATATAACTCCTTATTCAACAATTGCCAAAATGTCGCTTTGGCGGATAATAACGTATTCTTTGCCTTCAAATTTAACTTCAGTACCGCTATATTTAGATAAAAGTACTTTATCACCTACTTTAACTTGCATTTTAATTTCCTTGCCGTCGATTATACCGCCGGGGCCTACTGCAACGACAACGCAAGTTGCGGGTTTTTCTTGTGCAGACGCGGTTAAAATAATACCGCCTTTAGATTTTTCTTCTGCTTTAACGCCTTCAACGACTACTCTATCGAATAAAGGTTTAATGTTCATTATTTTAATTCCTCCGAATATTAATTCAATTTAGTCACATTTATTTTATAAACTACGGCAAATAAAGTCAAACACCTTTATCCAAAAAATTGCAATTTTATTTTATTTATGCTACAATATTATTACTAAAAGCAAGGAAGAACTTTCTTATGGATAAATGGGATAAAAGATTTATGGAAATGACCGAGCTTATTGGAACTTGGTCAAGCTGTTATCAGCAAAACAGAAAAGTAGGTGCAATTATCGTTAAAAATAAGCGCGTTATCGCAACGGGCTATAACGGTGCACCCCAAGGTATAGAAAGTTGCGTTGATAAAGGCGAGTGTTTAAGAAAAAAACTAAACATAGAAAGCGGGACTCGTCAAGAAATTTGCTACGCCGTTCACGCTGAGCAAAACGCCATAATTCAAGCGGCAAGAGTAGGTTGTAGCGTAGAAGGTTGCACTTTGTACTGTACGCACCAACCTTGCGTTATATGCGCTAAAATTATAATAAATTCGGGCATTACTCGAGTTGTTTATAAAGAAGGCTATCCCGACGAATTCTCTTTAAAGCTTTTTAAAGAGGCGGGGGTAAAATTAGAAAAATATTCCGATTTATAAGAGGTAAAATATGCAAAATCCCCAAGTAACTTTTTTATTTGAAGACGGATTAAAAATAGTAGCCGAATTGTATCCCGATAAAGCGCCCAACACGGTAAATAATTTTATAAGTTTGGCAAATTCAGGTTTTTACGACGGCTTAATATTTCATAGAATTATAAAAGGTTTTATGATTCAAGGCGGCGACCCTATTGGAAACGGCACGGGTGGACCTGGTTATACCATTAAAGGCGAATTCGCTATGGCGGGCTTTAAAAACGAAATTAAGCATAAAAGGGGCGTTTTGTCTATGGCAAGAGCAACTCATCCCCATTCGGCAGGTTCGCAGTTTTTTATCATGCACGAAAATTCTTCTTATCTCGACGGTCAATACGCTGCCTTCGGTAAAGTTATCGAAGGGATAGAAGTCGTTGACAAATACGCCGAACTTCCCGTAAGTTGGCGCGACGATAAGCCTTTAAATCCCCCCAAAATGAAAACGGTAAGGGTAGAAACATTTGGCGTTAAATACGCTGAACCCGTCAAATTTTAATTAAAAAACTATTACGGAGAGAAAAATGGATAACAGCGTTTATCAAAATCCTTTAATAACCAGATACGCAAGTAAAGCAATGGCAAACAACTTTTCAGAAGAAAAGCGTATATCTCTTTGGAGAAAGCTTTGGATTGCTCTTGCCGAAAGCGAAATGGAGCTTGGCTTAAATATAACTAAAGAACAGGTAGAAGAAATGAAAAAGTACGCTACCGATATTAATTTTGAAGTGGCTGAAGAATTTGAAAAGAAACTTCGCCACGACGTTATGGCGCACGTTCACGCCTTTGGCTCGCAAGCAACTTCGGCTATGCCCATAATTCACTTGGGCGCAACGAGCTGTTTCGTTGACTGCAACTCTGAAGTTATTATAATTGCCGATGCGTTAAAAATTATAAAAGAAAAGTTAGTAAACGTAATGGATAAGTTAAAGGCGTTTGCGCTTAAATATAAAGACGTACCCACGCTCGGTTTTACCCATTTGCAGCCCGCTCAACTTACAACCGTAGGTAAAAGAGCTACTTTATGGTTGCAAGATTTAGAAATGGACTATTACAACCTTGTAAACCTTGAAAACTCCATAAAATTAAGGGGTGTAAAGGGTACTACGGGCACTCAAGCAAGTTTTATGGAACTTTTCAACGGCGACGAAGAAAAGATTAAAGAGCTTGAAAAACGCGTAGTAAACAAACTCGGTTACGAAAAAGTTTACGGAGTTACGGGACAAACTTATCCCAGAAAATTTGACTACAACGTTTTATGCGTTCTTTCTCAAATTGCTCAAAGTGCTTATAAATTTTCTAACGATATAAGAATATTGCAAAACATGAAAGAAGTAGAAGAACCTTTTGGTAAAAATCAAATCGGCTCTTCCGCAATGGCGTATAAGCGCAATCCTATGCGTTGTGAAAGAATGGGAGCGTTGGCTCGTTTTGTAATTTCTCTTCCCATGAATAGCGCAATTACGGCGGGAACGCAATGGTTTGAAAGAACGTTAGACGATTCCGCAAACAGAAGAATAGTTAACGCACAAGCCTTTTTGGCGTTAGACGGCGTTTTAAACGTTTATATGAACGTTTCGGAAAATTTAGTCGTTTACGAAAAGGTTATCGAAAAGCATATCAAGGCGGAACTTCCCTTTATGGCAACTGAAAACATAATGATGGAATGCGTAAAGGCAGGCGGTAACCGTCAAGACTTACACGAAAAAATAAGGGTACTTTCTATGGAAGCGGGTAAAACCGTTAAAGTGGAAGGAAAGGAAAATAATCTTATCGATTTAATTAAGGCAGATAAAACCTTTGCCCCCGTACACGATAAGCTTGACGACATTTTAGACGCTAAAAAGTTTATTGGAAGAGCGCCCATGCAAACGGTAGAATTTATTTCAAACGAAATAGATCCTATATTAGAAGAAAATAAAGCCGTTTTAGGTCAAAAAGGCGACGTAAAGGTATAATGGAAAAATATAAAACTTTATCCGCCGTTATGGTCTTTTTAATTAAAACTAACGGCGATAAAAAGCAAATTCTATTGCAAAAAAGGCAAAATACTGGCTTTGCCGACGGCATGTGGGATTTATCTTATGCAGGGCACGTAGAGTATAAAGAAAGTATGAAACAAACCGCCGTTCGTGAAGGTAAAGAGGAATTAGGGGTAGAAATAGCCCTTGAAGATTTAAAATTCGTTACCTTAATTCATAAACGGGACGAAGCTTGCGACGTAACCTATTATAACGGCTATTTTTGCACAGAAAAATATATCGGCGAACCAACTATTTGCGAACCGTATAAATGTTCTCAGATAAAGTGGTTCGATATAACTGATTTGCCGGAAAACTTAATAAACGATAGAAAAGTTGCAATAAAAGCCTATTTTAACGGTACGCCGTATATTGAATACGGTTGGGGTAATAATTAAAACTGGAAGGATTAATTCTATTGTATATAGCGGATTGAACGAAGTGTAATAGCTGAAAGGCGAATCAGCAGCGTCCTATGCAACCGACAGAATAAAAAATAACCACCTTGTACAAATACAAAGTGGTTTTTGGCAGGGGAAACACGATTCGAACATGCAACCGACGGTTTTGGAGACCGCGACTCTACCGTTGAGCTATTCCCCTAAATATTCAAGCGAATAGAATTATATAATATAATCTTTTTTTAGTCAACTGTTTTTGGAGATTTTTTATGAAAAAACAATATAAACTTGGTGTAATTGGTTGTGGCTTTATGGCTCAAGCCATTTTAAAGGGCGCAATTTTATCCGATTTTATAAGGGGAAGAAAAGTTATCGTAAGCGATATATCCGAAAGTAATTTAGACGCCGTAGAAGAATTAGGCGTTAAAACTTGTATGGATAACGAATACGTTGCCGAAAATAGCGAATATTTATTAATAGCCGTAAAACCCCAAAATTTTGCCGAAGTAGCCGTTGAAATTAAAAGAGCTATGCCCGAAAAAATTATTTCAATAATGGCGGGTGTAAAGAAAAATAAAATTAAAAACGCTATTGGTGGCGGCGTTAAAGTGTGCCGTTGCATGCCAAACCTTCCTTGCACGGTAGGTAGCGGGATGATGGGCGTTAATTTTACCGATTTTAATTCAAATTCCGACGACTTAGAATTTATAAGCAACCTTTTTAATCGTATGGGAACGGTATTAAGCGTAGAAGAAAGTAAAATGGACGCAGTAACCGGTATAAGCGGAAGCGGACCTGCCTACGTTTTTATGTTTATCGATAGCTTAATAGATGCTGGAGTTAATCAGGGATTAACTAAAGATGAAGCAAAGATTCTTGCTGTAAATACGGTATTGGGCGGTGCTGAAACGGTTATAAATAGCGATTGTTCCGTACCTGAACTTATTAAACGAGTATGCAGTAAGGGCGGTACTACTATAGAAGCTATAAAAGTTTTAGAAGAAAATAACTTCCGCAAAATAGTAAACGACGCAGTTGATGCGTGTGTAAAACGCTCTAAAGAGCTTTCGGAAAGATAATAATATAATGAAAAAGGTAATTTTATATACGGACGGCGCTTGTTCGGGTAATCCTGGAGTTGGCGGTTGGGGCGCAGTTTTAATGTATAAACAACACGAAAAAAGATTTTCTGCCGCCGAAAAAGAAACTACTAACAATCGTATGGAGTTAACTGCTGTAATTCAAGGTTTAAAGCAGTTAAAAGAACCGTGTGAAGTGGAAGTGTATAGCGATAGCTCTTACGTCGTAAACGCCTTTTTAAACGGTTGGATATACGGTTGGGAAAGGAACGGTTGGAAAAAAGCAGACAAAAGCGCAGTTTTAAACGTAGAATTATGGCAAGAACTATTAGCTTTAACTAAAATACATAATGTTACGTTTAATTGGGTTAAGGGACACGCAGATAACGAATATAATAATATTTGCGATAAGCTCGCCACAGATGCAATTAAAAATTTTAACGGAGCATTATAATTTAACGCATTTAATTATATAATAATTATAATGAAAGTTAATTATAAAAGATCAATTACGTTTATATTAAATATCATAGCAGCGTTACTAAGTAGTAGCGTTGCTTTTATTTTTATCTTTTTAGGGTTAAAATTTAAAAGAACGGAGTTTATTTCTTTGCACTTTACTGCAATTTCATCAACGGCAGTTAGTATGCTTTTTACTTTATCTATTTTATGTTGCGTGTTTTATCTCTTAGATAAAAAATCTATTTTTCGATTTATTATTTTTATTTTAATTTGTATTGATATAGTTTCAATAATTTTTTATTTTATATGCGCAAACGGGTTAATTAATAAACTAACGGATATTAACGCTTTAAGAAATTACATACGAAAAGCAGGTAGTATGGCAGTTGCAATTTTTACCGTTCTTCAGTTTTTGCAGGTTGTTGTTTTGCCAGTTCCCGGCTCAATTAGCGTAGCCGCAGGCGTTGCGTTATTTGGACCTTTTTGGTGCACGGTTTATAGTTTTATAGGAATAATCGCCGGGTCAATTTTAGCCTTTTTAATAGGTAGATTTATTGGTGTTAGAGCCGTTCGTTGGATGGTGGGTAAGGACAAATTAGAAAAATGGTTAAGCAAAATTAAAAATAAAGATTATTTAATTTTAACTGCCATGTTCGTTTTACCGCTATTTCCCGACGATATTCTTTGTTTTATTGCCGGATTATCGTCAATGGATTGGAAATATTTTCTATTCGTTATAACGGTTACTAGAGCTGCGTCTATCGCTGCTACGGCATTTTCCTTTGGATTTATTCCGCTTAATACGTGGTGGGGGATAACTATATGGTGTGTAATTATTTTATTTGCGGTGGGGTTATTTTGGGTTGTATTAAAATATTCAGATAAAATTAGCAATTTTATAAATAAAAAACGCTTGCTTAAGCATTAAAATTGGCGGTTAATTATTAAAGAAAAAATATTTGATAAATTTTTATCAAATACATTTGATTTTTATTTTCGTTTCGGTTATAATGATATATGTAGGAATTTTTGCAATAGGAGTTACTTATGGACAAAATCAAATTATTGCAGGCAAGAAAATCTCAAATTTTAAATGCAGGCAAAAAAATTAGAGAGGAAATAAACGCGCTTATTGATGAGGATAGTTTCGTTGAACTTTCCGCCTTTAGCTTTTCCAAAAACGCTTTTTACGGTAAAGATGCTGAAGGGGAAGGAGTTGTAACAGGGTTTGCAACTATTAACGGCTATCCTTTTTATATTGTCGCACAAAACTCGGAAGTTCTTTCAGGCGGCGTAAGCAAAGCAAATTGCCAAAAAATTGCAAAATGTATTGAACAAGCCGAAAAGAACGAAACGCCTATTATTTATCTCGCTAATACGCAAGGCGTACAAATAGGCGAAGGCGTAAACGTTTTAGAAGGCTTGGCAACGCTTTTATTAAAGGCTACCCAGCTTAAAGGAACTATCCCCCAATATTTAATCGTGAACGGTGAAGTTTACGGTCAAATTGCAATTTTGGCAGGTGCATGCGATTTTACTTTCTTTATAAAAGAAAAAAGCGTGCTTGCGGCAAACAGCCCATTAGTTATTTCGGCAACGTCGGGAAAAAATCTCAACAAGTTTGAAATTGGCGGTGTGCAAGGATTGGATAAAACTCAGCTTGCAACTTTCGTCGTTAATGACTTAACTGAAGTTAAAAACAAAATTTTACAAATTTCTGAAATAATATCTACCGTAGAAGTAGATTGCGATCAGCTAAACGAAAGTATTCCCGAATTGAATATCAAAGCGTCGCTTGATAATCTTTTAAAAATATTTGATAAAGACGACGTTATAGAGCTTGGAGCAAACTATTGCCCCGCAGTTAAAACTTATTTAGGAAGAATTGGCGGTATTTCCGCTGCAGTAGCAATTTTTAACGACGGTGAAGACGTTGGGTTAAACGCCGAAACGGTTAGAAAGTTAAAAGATTTTGCCGAATTTGCTTGCTGTTACGATTTGCCTTATATAACGTTAGTTAATACTAAAGGAATTTATCCTTGCATGAACGCAAACAATAGCTTAGTTATTAGAGAACTTACCGAATATATATCAATACTTGATTGTATTCACACGGCAAAAATCTCCGTAGTTTACGGAAAAGCTATCGGTTTAGGTTATACGGTATTCGCCGCTAAATCTATGGGTTACGATTATTCGTACGCTTTTGCAAACGCAAAAATAGCATTATTTGATAGCGTTCAAGGTGCGGAAATTGAATTTGCAAACGAAAATGCGGATAAAGAGCAATTAGCTCAAAGATACGCTGATGAAAATTCAGATCCTATCAACGCAGCAAACGGCGGTTATATAGATAACGTAATAGAGCCTGCGTTCGTAAAACAATACCTTATTGCGTCGTTGCAGATGCTTGTAAAGTGAGGTAGAGTATGTTAAATAACTTGTTAGCTATATTACCTAACGAAAACGGTAACTGGTATTTTGATAACTTTATTGAACCTTTGGTTTATGCGGTTATTGGCTATTTAGTCGTTTTTTTAGGAATAGTTATTATAATTGGTGTTATTTGGCTCGTCGGATTTTTAATGAAAAAGACCAATAACTTTGCCTTTTTAACTGAAAGTAAACCTAAAAAGGAAAAAGTTACTCAAAAGCAAGAAGTGACACCCGCCCAAAAAGACGACGGTGAAATTCCCGACGAAGTAAAAGTTGTAATCGTTGCAGCTATTATGGCTTATTACGAACAAGAAAAACCCAAATGTGAATTTACGGTAAAAAGAATAAAAAGAATTTAAGGAGTGTATTAATTATGCGTAATTTTATAGTAACCATAGATGGAAAACAATATAGCGTAGGCGTTGAAGAAGTTGGAGCAACTCAATCTGCTCCCGCAGTAGTTCCCGTAGCTGCACCCGTTGCAACTCCCGCAGCTGCACCTAAAGCAAGCGGAAACGGAGAAAAAGTTTTATCACCTTTCCCTGGACTTATTAAAGAACTTCTCGTTGCCGAAGGTGCTAGCGTTAAAAAGGACGATCCTATCGTAGTGTTAGAAGCAATGAAAATGGATAACGAAATTACTGCTCCCTGCGACGGAAAAGTATCTTTTAACGTGGTTAAAGGGGCAAACGTAGAAACTGACGCCGTACTTGCAATTATCGGCTAATCGGAGGTGATATGACTTTAGCAGAAATTGGCGAAATTTTCGTAAACCTATATAAAGATATGGGTTTTGCAAGCGGAAATTGGCAAAACTACGTTATGCTTTTAATTTCGTTTGTATTGATGTATCTCGCCGTAGTAAAAAAATTCGAACCAATGCTTTTACTTCCCATTGCGTTCGGTATGTTTTTAATTAATATCCCCGGCGCTGAAGAGGTGTTGTGGGGAACAGTTCCCGAAAGCGGCGACCATAGTTACGACGCAGTTGAGAATAGAGGCTTATTGTGGTACTTATATTTTGGCGTAGATAAAGTTATTTATCCTCCGCTTATATTCCTTGGAATAGGCGCTATGACCGACTTTGGTCCGCTTATTGCTAACCCTAAGAGTATGTTAATAGGCGCTGGTGCTCAGCTTGGTATTTTCGTTGCGTTCGTTTTAGCTGTGCTTTTCGGCTTCTCTGCAGCTCAAGCGGCGGCAATAGCTATAATAGGCGGTGCGGACGGGCCTACTGCAATTTTCGTTACTAGTAAACTTGCAAGTAATTACGTTCCAACGATTGCGATAGCGGCTTATTCGTATATGGCGCTAATACCTATAATACAAAAACCTATAATGCGTCTTTTTACCAATGAAAAAGAACGCAAAATTAAAATGAAACAACTTAGAACCGTTTCTAAGTTAGAAAAAATACTCTTCCCCATAATCGTTACTTTAGTAGTTGGTATTATTTTGCCTTCTTCAATTTCGCTTTTAGGAATGTTGATGCTAGGTAACCTTATGAAGGAATCGGGAGTAGTAGATAGACTTTCGTCTCAAGCTCAAAACGGATTAATGAATACCATTACCATTTTCCTTGGCGTTGCCGTTGGTTGTAAAGCAAAAGGTGAAATGTTCTTGGCGTGGGATACTTTAAAAATAATTTTACTGGGCTTGTTTGCGTTTGTTATTGGTACGGTAGGCGGCTTGCTCGTAGCAAAACTTATGTGTAAAATTACTAAAGGCAAAATTAACCCGCTTATCGGTTCGGCTGGTGTTTCCGCAGTTCCTATGGCGGCGCGAATTTCTGAAGACGTAGGTAGGGAATACGACCCTCAAAATCACCTATTAATGCACGCAATGGGTCCTAATGTAGCTGGCGTTATCGGCTCGGCTATTGCGGCGGGCATATTGCTTGCATGCTTTGGCGATTACGTTGACGGAACGGCAACTACCGAAGCCGTACAGTCTATTTTGGCTATGATTGCTTAAGGAGAAAAAAATGGAAGCTAAAAAAGTTTTAATTACTGATACTATACTTCGCGACGCTCATCAATCGCAAGCTGCAACCAGAATGAAATTCGAAGATATGGAACCTATGTTGTCGCAACTTGACGAAATTGGTTACTATTCATTAGAAGGTTGGGGTGGAGCTACTTTTGATAGCTGTTTAAGATTTTTAAATGAAGACCCTTGGGAAAGATTAAGAAAATTAAAAAAATATCTTAAAAAGACTCCCATACAAATGCTTTTAAGAGGTCAAAACCTTTTAGGTTACAGACATTACGCAGACGACGTAGTAGAAAAATTCATTGAAAAGGCAATTGAAAACGGAATAGGTGTTATAAGAGTTTTCGACGCTTTAAACGACCCTAGAAACCTTGAAACTTCTATAAAAGCAATTAAAAAATACGGTGCAGGCGGAAAATGCGTTTGTGAAGCGGCAATTTCTTACACGACCAGCCCCGTTCATACTACCGAATATTTCGTTAATTTAGCAAAAACCTTAGAAGGTATGGGTGCTGACAATATCTGTATTAAAGATATGGCAAACCTTTTATTGCCTTTTACTGCGTTTGATTTAGTAAGTAAATTAAAAGCGGCGCTTAAACCTGAAACCAAAGTGCACCTTCACACGCACAACACTACAGGCACGGGCGATATGCTTAACTTAATGGCAATTCAAGCGGGCGTTGATATTGTAGACTGTGCGTTGTCGCCTTTGGGTAACGGCACTTCTAATCCCGCAACCGAACCTTTAGTTGCAACGCTTCAAGGAACGCCTTACGATACTGGAATTGATATTAATAAGCTTTTACCTATCGTAAATCATTTTAACGGTGTTTCAGAAAAGCTTGAAAAAGAAGGCGTTCTTAATCCTAAGGTTAGAAAGGTAGATATAAACACACTTTTATATCAAGTACCCGGCGGTATGCTTTCCAATCTTATGAACCAACTTAAACAAGCGGGAAGAGAAGATAAACTTTTAGACTGCTTAGCAGAAATTCCCCAAGTTAGAAAGGATTGCGGTTATCCTCCTTTGGTAACTCCTTCTAGCCAAATCGTGGGAACGCAAGCCGTTTGGAACATTTTATTGGGTAGATATAAAACTATAACCGCTCAATATAAAGACCTTATTTTAGGTAAATACGGTCAAGTTTCGGGCGAAGTTAATCCTGAACTTATTAAAGCGTGCACCCAACATGGTGAAGAAGTGATTACATGCCGTCCTGCAGATTTAATTGCAGAGGAAATGCAAACTTTAACTGAAAAAGTTAAAGCGGAAGGTTTCTACGAAAAAGAGGAAGACGTGTTATCTTACGCGCTTTTCCCTGAAGTGGCAACGAATTACTTCAAGTGGAGAAAAGCTCAAAATAAGGGAGTTGACGTTGATATGGCGGCAAACCCTAACAAAGTTTATCCTGTATAATAAATAAAAAGTAATGCGGCGAAGGCAGAATTTAGCTTTCGCCGCTTAAAGCTATAAGGTAAATTATGAAAAAAGTTGCAGTTATAGGTGCGGGCGCTGCAGGTTTGATGGCTGCATACGCTGCTGCCTCAAACGGAAACGACGTTACCGTATACGAAAAAAATGAAAAGAGCGGTAAAAAAATTTATATAACGGGTAAGGGAAGATGCAATTTCACCAACGATTGTTCGCCTGCTGAGTTTTTGCAAAACGTAGTAAATAACTCTAAATTTTTAACGGGTGCAATATATTCTCTTTCGCCGCAAAAGGTTATAGATTTTTTTAACGATGGCGGAATGGCTTGTAAAACAGAAAGGGGAGCAAGAGTATTTCCATTATCCGACAAAGCTAGCGACGTTACAAAATGTTTGGAAAATTATTGCAAAAAAGCAGGCGTAAAGTTTAAATTTAAT
>JAGAMH010000023.1 GCA_017624815.1 Clostridia bacterium | reverse complement strand
CTTTTCATAAAGCAGGAATAAAGGTTATACTCGATTGGGTGCCTGCACATTTTCCTAAAGACGAATACGCCTTGTTTGAATTCGACGGACAACCTCTTTACGAATGTCCCGACATGCAAAGGGGAGAGCATAAAGGTTGGGGAACGAGAGTTTTTGATTTTGGCAGACCAGAAATAGAAAGTTTTTTACTTTCAGCAGTTTGCTATTTTTTAAGTAAGTTTGCTATTGACGTGCTGAGAATAGACGCCGTTTCTTCTATGCTCTATTTAGATTACGATAAAAAGCAGGGAGAGTGGACGCCAAATATTTACGGCGACAATAAAAATTTAGAAGCTATTGCATTTATTCGTAAATTTAATACTCTTTTAAAGGAAAATTTTCAAGGGTTAATAGTAATAGCTGAAGAATCCTCGGCGTTTGACGGTGTTACTCGCTCCGTTGATAAAGGCGGATTGGGGTTTGATTATAAATGGAATATGGGATGGATGAACGACGTTTTATTTTATTGCCGTCAAGATCCCATTTACCGCAAACATTACCATAATAAAATGACCTTTTCAATGGTTTACGCGTTTTCGGAAAATTACGTTTTGCCGCTATCGCACGACGAAGTGGTTCACGTTAAAGGCTCTATATTAAATAAAATGACGGGCGAATACGATGATAAGTTCGCCGGTGAAAGATTATTGCTTGCATTTATGTTTGCGCACCCTGGGAAAAAGCTTAATTTTATGGGCTATGAAATTGGGCAATTTTCCGAATGGAATTACGCAACTCAAATAGATTGGTTTTTAACCGAGTACGAAAAGCACGCAAAAATGCAGCGCTACGTAAAGGAATTAAATCTTTTATATAAACAAACGCCTGCACTTTTTGAAATTGAAAATAGTTGGGACGGGTTTGAATGGTTAATAGTTGACGACGATATTAACAACGTATTCGCGTTTAACCGCTACGATAAAAATAAAGATGCCGTAACTTGTATTTTCAACTTTTCTGGAATAGACTTATTAAATTTCCGCATAGGAATAGACGAAGGGAAATATAGGGTGCTTTTTAATACCGATAAAACGATTTACGGCGGTAACGGAAAGTTTAATAAAAGAATAATTAAATCTGAAAAAATTTCAAGCCATAATAAGGAAAATTCTATAATTTTAGATATTCCTAAATTGACTTGTATATATTTAATAGAACAATAAAAAATATTTATCTTGGGGGATAAAGCAATGCTTAGAAAAAAAGAATGTGTCGCAATGTTACTCGCAGGCGGACAAGGAAGTAGACTTTATGCTTTAACCAACAACATAGCAAAACCTGCCGTGTCGTTTGGTGCAAAGTATAGAATTATCGACTTTCCCTTATCCAACTGCATCAACTCGGGAATTGATACCGTAGGCGTACTTACTCAGTACCAACCTTTAGTATTAAACGAGTACGTTGGCAATGGACAGCCTTGGGATTTAGACAGAACTTTTGGTGGTGTTCATATCCTTTCGCCTTACGAAGCTAAAAAAGATACCTCTTGGTACAAGGGTACGGCAAACGCCATTTATCAAAATATCCGCTTTATGAAAATGTATAATCCCGAATACGTTTTAATACTTTCGGGTGACCATATTTATAAAATGGATTATGATAAAATGTTGCAAGCACATAAAGATACAAATGCAGATTGTACTATTGCTTGTATGCAAGTACCTATGAAAGAAGCTTCTAGATTTGGTATATTAAATACTAATCACGACGGCTCTATTTACGAATTTGAAGAAAAACCCAAGCAACCTAAAAGCGATTTAGCGTCTATGGGTATTTATATCTTTACTGCGTCGAAACTTTTCAAATATCTTGAACTCGACGAACAAGATCCTAACTCTTCTAACGACTTTGGTAAAAACATTTTACCCGCAATGCTTAACGCAGGCGAAAAAATGCAATCTTACCGCTTTGAAGGTTATTGGAAAGACGTTGGCACTATAAGCTCTTTATTAGAAGCGAATATGGACCTTTTAGGCGCAGTTCCTAATTTCGAACTTGACGATTCTAAACACGTTATTCACTCCAGAAGCCCCTTAGCGCCTCCCGCGTTTGTTGAAGGTGAAGTAATTAATTCTATTGTCGCAACGGGCGGAGAAGTGGAAGGAACGGTTATTAACTCTGTAGTTGGCACTAACTGCGTTATTGAAAAGGGCGCAATCGTTAAAGATAGCGTGCTTATGGGTAATATCGTAGTTAAAGCAGGCGCACAAGTTAATTACTCGATTATTGACGAAGAAGTTACTATCGAAGAAAACGCCGTTATCGGTCTTGCTAAAGAAGAAGCAAGTAAAATAGACGGTAAAACTTCGGGTATTACCGTTCTTGGAAGAGGCGTAAACGTACAAAAAGGCGGAGTAGTCCCCGCTGGCGAAATCGTAGATAAAAACGTATAAGGGAGGAAATGATAATGGCATCGACAGTTGGTGTAATTTTTTCTAGTATAAATGAAGAAAACGTACCTGAATTAACTAAAGTCAGATCAATAGGTTCAGTTCCCTATGGCGGAAGATACCGTTTAGTAGACTTTGCTCTTTCCAATATGGTAAATTCCGGCATTACTACCGTTGGTATGATAACTAAAAATAATTATCAATCACTTATGGACCACCTTGGTTCTGGTAAGGATTGGGATTTAGCAAGAAAGGAAGGCGGTTTAATTTTATTACCTCCTTATAGCTCTTCTTCTGAAATTTTATATCAAAACCGCTTAGAAGCTTTAAGATGCGCAACTGCGTTCTTAAATAAAGCTACCGCAGACTTCGTTGTTTTAGCTGATAGCGACGCTATTTATAAGCTTGATTATAGCAAAATTATTGAAGCGCATACTGCTAATAACGCTGATATTACTATGGTTTATCATGAACATGATATTAAAAAATCGCGTTATTATATCACTTTTGATATTGATAAAGATCAAAGAATTACTAGCGTTAATATTAACCCTCCCGCAATTGGAAAGGGTAAATGCTACGTTAACGTTATGGTGGCAAGAAGATCTTATCTTTTAAATCTTATACAAGATTCGCAACAACGCGGATATAAGAGCTTTGGTAGAGATATTTTAGCTCACGGCGTTAATTCTATTAAAATGTACGGCTATAAACTTGAAGGATACTACGAAAGTATTGATTCTATAAATTCTTATTTAAAGGCAAATATGGATTTATTGAATAAAAACGTTAGAAACGAAATTTTCGGCGATAGAGACGTTTATACTAAAATTAACGATAGCGCTCCCGCAAAATTTAGCGAAACGGCAAAAGTTAAAAACTCGTTGGTTTCCGACGGATGTATTATAGAAGGCACCGTTGAAAACTGTATTTTATTCCGTGGAGTAAAAATCGGTAAGGATGCAGTCGTTAAAAACTGTATTTTAATGACCGACAACGTAATTGGCGATAACTGTAATCTTAATTATGTAATTAGTGATAAAAATTCTGTAATTAGAGATAACAGAACGCTTTCAGGCTGCGAAGTTCAACCTTACTTTATTAATAAAGGATCTCTTATTTAAACTAAAGAGGATTATTATGAATTCACGTAAAATTAAGGTGGCAACCGCTACTATAAGAAAAAAAGCGGTTGCCAAGCAACCTAAAACAGAAACCGTAGAAGTTGAGGAGTATAATATGTCTACGACTGAAAAGAAAAAAATACTTTTTGTTGCTTCTGAATCTACGCCCTTTATTGCTACCGGCGGACTTGCGGAAGTAATCGGTTCGCTTTCTAAAGCGTTAGCCGCTACCGGAAATTACGACGTGAGAGTCGTAGTTCCGCTTTATTCTGATATTAAAAAGGAATATAGAGAAAAATTTAATTATCTTGGAAACGTTTACGTTCATCTTGCTTGGAGAAATCAATATTGCGGTATTTTCTCTTGTGAACAGGACGGCGTTACTTTCTATTTTATAGATAACGAATTCTATTTTAAACGTCCCGGTTGTTACGGGTATTTTGACGACGGTGAAAGATTTGCGTTCTTCTCGAGAAGTGTTCTCGAAATTATGCCTTTCTTAAATTTCTATCCCGACGTTATGCATTGCCACGATTGGCAAGCTGCACTTGCGGCAATTTATCTTAAAACTAACTATTGTTTTAAGCCTGAATATCAATATATCAGATCGCTTTTTACCATCCACAATATTGAATATCAAGGACAATATTCGCTTGATATTTTAAGTGATCTTTTTGATATTTACGGTAAGTATAAATATTTAGTTGAATATAATAACTGTATAAATTTGATGAAAGGCGCAATAGAATGTTCGGAAAGATTTTCTACCGTAAGTCCCAAATACGCCGATCAAATTAAAGATCCTTATTATGCTCACGGACTTGATCCTATTATCCGCAATAACGCGTTTAAACTTACGGGCATTTTAAACGGAATTGACGATATTAGCTATAATTGCGCTTTAGATAGCCATTTATTTGCTAATTTTACGCCTGATGATTTTTCCAATAAAGCCGTATGTAAAGCGGAACTTCAAAAAATGTTAGGGCTTCCTCAAAAAGCTGATACGCCTATAATTTCAATGGTGTCGCGCTTGGTATCTCATAAAGGATTAGATTTAGTGACTAACGTAATTGAAGAATTTTTACAAGACGACGTTCAGGTTGTAATTTTAGGTACGGGCGATAAGCAATTTGAGGGATTCTTCCGTGAATTAGCGTATAGATATCCTGATAAACTTAGCGCAAATATCGTATTTAACGGTGATTTATCAAGAAAGATTTATTCCGGTTCCGATATTTTCCTTATGCCTTCTAAGTCTGAACCTTGCGGACTTTCACAAATGATTGCGTGCCGATACGGCACTATACCCGTCGTAAGAGAAACGGGCGGTTTATACGACAGTATAAAACCTACCGTTAACGGATATACTTTTGCAAACTATAACGCCCACGATATGTTATACGTTTTAAGGCAGGCCGTTAACGATTATAAAAATAAAGAAGAGTGGTTAAAACTTATGTACAGAGCGGCTACTACCGATTTTAGCTGGAGTCACTCGGCAAAAGATTACGAAGCACTCTATTTAGAAATGCTTAAATAATTTACAAAATATATAGGAGAACACAAAACAACAATGAGTAATTCTACCATTACCGAAAGAGAAGTTAAGGAATACGTAAAAGGAAAACTTGCCAGATATTTTGGAATTATGCCTTCCGAAGCTTCTAAAGAACAACTTTATAAAGCTGTCGTAATGAGTGTGAGAGATATTTTATTACAAAAAAGACACGCTTTTCATAAAAAAGTTAAGGCTAAACGTGCAAAAAGGGTTTACTATTTATGTATGGAATTCCTGCTCGGACGTTCGCTTAAAAACAGTATTTACAATTTAAGCGCTGTTGACGTATTTGAAAAGGTTGTTTCTTCTTACGGTTATACGCTTGAAGATTTATACGAATTAGAACCCGATGCCGCTTTAGGTAATGGCGGTTTAGGCAGACTTGCTGCGTGCTTTTTAGACGCGTTAGCATCAGGCAATTATCCTGCAATGGGATATTCCTTAAGATACGAATACGGTTTATTTAAACAAAAAATCGTTGAAGGGTGGCAAACTGAATTGCCCGACGTTTGGCTTCCAGGCGGCGAAGCTTGGCTTACCCAAAGAACGGACAAAAAGTTTATAGTTAGATTCGGAGGCAGAATCGACGAACAATGGACGGAAAACGGTTTACAAACCAATTACGTTGATTGTAACGAAATCGAAGCAGTTGCTTACGATATGATGATATCTGGTAAAGACAGTGAAGCTGTTTCAGTTTTAAGACTTTGGAAAGCAAAACCCGTTCACGACTTTAATATGAAGTTGTTCTCACAGGGTGATTATTACAAAGCAATGACCGACGATAACGACGCTGACCTTCTTACTAAAGTTTTATATCCTGCTGATAATCACTCAGAAGGAAAATTATTACGTTTAAAACAACAATATTTCTTATGTTCTGCTTCAATTCAAAACATTATTGAAGACCATAAACGTAGATACGGCGATTTAAGAGATTTACCCAAACTTGCGGCAATTCACTTAAACGATACTCACCCCGCAATGGCAGTTCCCGAACTTATGAGAATACTCGTAGACGAATATTATTACGGTTGGGAAGAAGCTTGGGGAATTACGACGGCAACTTGTGCATATACTAACCATACCGTTTTAGCAGAAGCGCTTGAAACGTGGTCGGAAGATTTAATTGCAACGACGGTCCCTAGAATTCACTCTATAACTAAGGAAATTAATAGACGCCTTTGCGAACAGCTTTGGAATAGATTCCCTGGAGAATGGGCTAAAATTTCACGCATGTCTATAATTGAAAGCAGTAGAGTTAAAATGGCAAATCTTTCCGTATACGGTGGACATAGCGTAAACGGCGTTGCTGCTTTGCATAGTGAAATTATAAAACAATCAATATTTAAAGATTTTTATGATTTTACACCCGAAAAGTTTACTAACGTTACTAACGGTATTGCTTACAGAAGATGGCTTTGCCAATCTAACCCCGAACTTTGCGAACTTTTAAACGATTGTATTGGTGAAGGTTATATTCATAACAGCTTTGAACTTGCTAATTTTAAAAAGTTTGAAGACGATACGACCGTTTTAAAGAGATTAAATGAAATTAAAGCTTTAAAGAAGAAACAATTTGCAGCCTACGCGTTAAAGAAACAAGGCGAAAAAATTGACCCTGAAACTTTATTTGATACTCAAGCTAAGAGATTGCACGAATATAAGCGTCAACTTTTAAACGTATTAAATATAATTGATACTTATTTAGATTTAAAAGAAAATCCCGACCTTGACGTTCAACCTAAAACTTATATATTCGGCGCTAAAGCAGCTCCCGGATATTACATGGCTAAACAAATAATTAAACTTATAAACTATCTTGCAGCTGATATTAAAAAACACCCCAAGATTAATAAAAAGCTCAACGTTGTTTATATGGAAGATTATAACGTTACCATGTCTGAAAAACTTATGCCTGCTTCTGAAGTTTCTGAACAAATTTCACTTGCTGGAAAAGAAGCGAGCGGTACGGGTAATATGAAGTTTATGATTAACGGTGCGTTAACCATAGGAACTTTAGACGGTGCTAACGTAGAAATGGCTCAGGCCGTTGGTAACAAAAACATTTTCATATTCGGTTTAAAATCTAACGAAGTTGACGATATTTGGCGTTCAGGTTATAGCTCTAGTGCGTATTATAACGAATCCCCCAGATTAAGACGTATTATTGAAGCTTTAATCATTGGCTTTAATGGTCAAACATTTGCAGATATTGCAAACTATTTATTAACTGGATCGCCCATAGCTGACCCTTACATGTGTATGGCAGATTTTGGAGCTTATTCGGCAACTCAACGTAAAATTTCAGATTTATACGCAACAGATAAAAATAAGTGGAATAAAATGTCGCTTAATAATATTGCAGCCGCAGGAATTTTTGCAGCCGATAGAAGTATTAACGATTATGCGTCTAACATTTGGAATTTAAAAAGTATTAAAAGTGATAAGTAATTAATTTTTAGAGCGGAGCTAAAACTCCGCTCTAAATTTATTTAGTTTAGTGTATTTATGTCTGACATAGTACCTAAATGAGCTGTAATGTTAGCTAAAATTATCTTTTTAATGAATTTTTAGTAAATTATAGAAAATAAACTTACAAAATATTAAAATTTGCGTTAAAATTAATTTTAAATTAAAAAGGGAAAAAATTTAAAAAAGTATTGACAAAACGCATTGTTGGTGCTATACTTCTCTCATATTTGTCTTATTTATTCGTAAAAGCTGTGTTTTACGAATAAATACATATACCTCCTTTTGAAATAGTAGAGGAGTAAAGATAGAAATTTTTAAATTAAATAAAGCAATTTTAAGGATAAAATTATGGCCTCATCCTCTAATTATTACGTTCAAAGAAACAACAAGAGTTTAGAAACGTTAGAAAAAATTTTAGATCAAGACTTACCTTCCTTTTGTTTTGATTACTTTTTAGCAAT
>JAGAMH010000022.1 GCA_017624815.1 Clostridia bacterium | reverse complement strand
TATCGAAGCCTTTCTACCTTTAACTTTTTCAGAGGCAAAGTTTTGACCTATTGCGTCGGAAATAACTATAGGTTTAATTTTTAAAATGCTGCCAAAAAATGCGCTCGTCGCCGAAACTCTGCCCGCGCGTTTTAAATAAGCTAAGTCGTCTACCGTAGCTATTTGATGGTAATAAAGTTTGTTTTCTTCAATATATGCGGCAACTTCTTCAATGGGTTTGCCTTCTTCTCTCATTATAGAAGCGTTAATACACATAGAGCCCAAGCCCATGCAAGAATTAAGGCTATCTATACAAATAATTTTTGCGTCGGGGTATTTTTTAAGCACTTCTTCTCTTGCAATCGTGCTCGCCTTATAAGAGCCGGAAAGGGCGGAAGAGCATGAAATGGAAAGCACGTCAAAACCGTTTTTAACGTATTTTTCAAACGCTTCTAAATAGTCGGGTGTGGTAACTTGCGCAGTAGTAATACGCGTGCCGTTTCTCATAAGATTATAAAAGTCTTTTACGGGGACGAATTCCCAGTCTAAGCTTGCAAGAACGTCGTTTCCGTCGTAAATAAAGTGCATATACAAATAGTCGATATTAAATCTATCTCTAAGCTCCTTGGGTAAGTCGCTACAAGAATCGGTTACGATAACAAAGGGTTTCATTTTTTTCTATTCCTCCTATTGTAGTATAGTTTAACAAATAAATATAAACTAAAAATAACCGCCTTATAAACTCAAAATAAATTTTTTGTAAAATTTTGTAATTAATTGCGGTTATTTTAAAGCGAGTCGTGGGCAAACGCCTAGACTCGCTTTAAACTTAAAATCTTTTTAAAATTATTTTGCGTGGACATTTTTCAACGCACGTTAAGCATCCCGTACATTTTTTATAATCGAAAACGGGAAGGTTATCTTGCATAGTAATTGCGCCGTGGGGGCAAACTTTTGCGCATATGCCGCAAGCAATACATCCAACCTTACAAGCTGCGTTAACTTCTTTGCCCTTGCATTTAGAAGAGCAAGCAACGTAAACAGGAGCAGAAGCGGGGATTCGTTCAATAATATTCTTGGGGCAAGACGCCATGCACGCGCCGCAGCTTATACATAAATCAGGATTAACTTTGCTTAATTCACCCTTAACTTCAATGGCGTTTTCGGGGCAAACCTCCTTGCAGTCGCCACAGCCCAAACAAGCCGTTTTGCAAATTTTATCGCCGCCTAAAAGGGTGTTTTTAGCCGCACAAGTTAAATCGCCAGTATATTCAAAGGCGTTAAAAGAGTGCTCTTTTCCGCCGTTACATTTAACTACGGCAACCGTGGGTTCTTCGTTTTCAACTTCAACGCCTAAAAGCTTTGCAATCTCCGCCTTATTTTCGGGCGAGGTTACTTTACACGCAGAAAGAGTACTTTCTCCGCAAGCCAACTTTTGTGCAAATCCGCTGCAGCCCGAGCAACCGCAACCGCCGCAGTTTGCGCCTGCCAAATTTTCTAAAATTTTGGTAACTTTTTGGTCAACGTCTACTTTAAAAACCTTACCAACAACTAAAATTGCAACAACTAAAATAATGGCTATTGCGGCAAAAATTGCTGCAACTAAACCAACCGTTTTCCAAGTTTCGGCGGTAATTTCTCCTAACTGAACTAATAAATTCATTTTAACTACCTCCTTAAACTATATAACTAAATACGGTAAAAGCCATGCAGATAAAGCTTGCCGTAACCATTGAAATGGGGAATCCTTGAACGGGCTTGGGAAGTTTTAAATAATTAATTTTTTCACGCATGCCGCTCATAATTACCATAACTACAGTAAAGCCAATTCCCGCAAACAACGCGTATAAAACCGCCCAACCCATATTCATAGTAGCGCCCGCAAGGAACTTGGACATATCGCCTATAACAAGCTCCGTAACGCCCAAAACGGCGCAGTTGGTGGTAATTAAGGGAAGGTAAATTCCCATTGCGTTGTAAAGGGTAGGGGAAGTTTTTTGCAACACCTTTTCAATCATTTGAACGAGTGCCGCAATAACGAAAATAAAGGCGATAATTTCTAAAAATTCAATTTTAAGGGGTTTCATAACGTATTCGTACAAGGGGTAAGTTACCGCCGTGGCAATTACCATTACGAGCGTTACCGCAACGCCCATCCCGAGCGCCGACGAAGTTTTTTTAGAAACGCCTAAAAAGGGGCAAATGCCGTAAGTTTTAACGGTTATAAAGTTGTTCGTTAAAACGGCGGCTAAAACTATTGCAATAAAAGTTCCCATATTAGTTTGCCTCCTCTATTTTTTCTTCGGGGGTTAACATCTTTTTTCTTTCCAACTGTTTTGCCCTTACTTTTAAGTTGCGTTGCACCGTTTCCATAATATATACGAAAAGGGCTATGCAAATACCGTATACTATAAACGAACCTGCAGGCGTTGCAAATATGGCAATTTGGAAGTTCATTAGCTTAACGCCGAAAACGCTACCGCTTCCTAAAAATTCGCAAATAATACCCATTGCGGTAAGTGCCCAAGTAAAGCCCAAACCGTTAGCCAATCCGTCTACTGCCGATTCTATAACGCCGTGTTTGTTTGCAAAAGCTTCGGCTCTTCCTAAAATTATACAGTTAACTACTATAAGCGCTAAAAATCCGCCCAACGATTCGTATAAAGAAGGAATCATCTTTTCTAAAAACATACGGGCAAAAGTAACTAACGTTGCAATTATTACTATATAGGAAGGAATTCTAACTTCGTTGGGAATAACATTTCTCAACGCCGAAATAATCATATTGCTCAAAGTTAAAATAACAACTACCGTCAAGCCCATACCCATTGCGCTGGATGCGGAAGATATAAGTCCCAAAGTAGGGCAGGTGCCCAAAACCAACATAAAGGTAGGGTTGGCAAAAATTAAACCGTCTAAGGTAATCTTTTTAAAGTTTTTCATTAGCCGTTACCTCCTTTAGCCGCCAAAGCGTCTTCGTAGTTAGAAGTTGCAAACAACGCTGCGTATAAGCACAAGAAGTTACTCTGAGTTGCGCCCGTTTGTAGCGTTTGGTCCATACTGCCTGCGTCAAAGTTACCGTCCGTGCCTAATAACGCTAAAATATCGCTTTCAGCTTTTCCTACCATAAGCGTTTCTAACTCTTTATACATCTTTTCTTCGTAAGAGTTCGTAGAGCCGTTATGTTTAATAGCATAAGCGGTTATCTTTTTATCGGAATTTACGGTAACTTCAATAATAAACTGACCGGCGTTTCCGTTGTTAGTCGTCGTTACGGTATATTCAACGTCCGTTCCGTTTACCGTATAGTAGGTGTTTTCTTCTTTATCGTTAATATATTGAATATATTTCCAATTTTCGTAAGGGGAAGGGGCAATAATAAGCGTTCCTAAAACGTTTGCCTTAACGTAATCTAAAGCTCCGTTTACGGCGTTACTTATAGCTCTCATTGTATAGCTTGCGCCCGTTGCAATATACTGGTCGCCCTTTTGGTTAAATGCGTCTAAGCCAAGCTCAAAGGTAATTCCGTCTGCGTAAATAGTGGTAAAAGCGTTGATTTCGCTATCGTCTAATTTGCTCAAATAACTTTCACCGGGGGCGGAATCTACCGTAACCTTGCCAATTCCCAAAATATTGCTCTTATCTTCGGTCATTAAAACGCTAACCCAACAGGTAACGTCGCCGCCGTAACCGTTTTTGCCAACGCTTTTTATAAGGTAGCCGTTTTTGTCGGTAACGTGATAAGCTGCTTCAATTTCCGCTGCGTCGAACTTATTATATTCGCCTTCGTGAATAACGTAAGTAACTTCTTCGCCGTAAATTTTATTAATTGCACGCTGTAATCTCTCTTCGTCGCTAACGTGTAAAAGAGCGTTACAAACGGTTAAAAACACGCTACAAATTAAAACTATTCCCAAAAGAACGGCTATGCACTTAAAAGAGTTACTTCTAAAAAATTCTTTAGCTTTCATTTATTTGCCCTCCTTACTAGTTTTTTTATAGCCGAAGGGTTTTCTTACGGTATATATATCAATTAAAGGAACTACTAAGTTTAAAAGCATTATAGTAAAGGATATAACTTCTATCTTGGTATAATGTCTTAAAAGCGCGGTAAATAAACCTATTGCAACGTAATAAATAACTTGTCCTGCGAAACCTTTAGGCGAGGTAACGTAGTCGGTTGCCATAAATACTGCGCCGAATAAAAGTCCGCCCGAAAGTATAGAAGGAAGGAAGAAGGCTATATCAAACGCTTCTTTTTGTACGCTCATAAGTACCGTGCCCAAAACACCGCAGCTTAAAACGACCAAAAGCGGTTGCCACCATTTAATAATCTTTCGTGCACATAAGTATATATATCCTGCAATTATTGCCACTTTACAAGTTTCACCTATGCAGCCGGCAACGCCCGAGCCTAAAAGTAAGTCTAAAAGCGACGTGCCCACGCCCTTTCCTTGCAATAAATTGCCCGAAAGTACGGTTGCGCCTACTTGTAAAACTCCGTCGTCGGGGATTAAGTTTGCCGATAAATCCCACCATTTAATAGCTTCAAAGTTAGGTGCAATAAAAACGGTTAGCGTAAAGCTAATAAACATAAATATTCTGCCCGTTATAGCGGGGTTAACCAAGTTTTTGCCCGTTCCGCCAAAAAGCATTTTAACAACGGCAACGGCAAAAACGCTGCCAATTAAAACTTCGTACCAGTTAACGGTTACGGGAACTATCAACGCTAAAATAAGTCCCGTTATAGCAGAGGTAAAATCAAACTGATTTAACCATTTTTTGCAAGTTTCAAGTGCGTTTGCACACTTATCTTTAAAACCGCCTTGCGCAATAAAGTAATAAACGAACTCGGTTGCAACCGCGCCCAAAATAGCAACGGCTTCTAAAAGTAACGCCTTTAACCCAAAATAAACTACGCCCATAACCGCTGCGGGGATAAGCGCGATTAAAACGTCGAGCATAATGCACTTGGTCGTTCTTTTACCCTTTATATGAGGAGGTGTAGAAATTACTATGTTATTATCCATTTTTTACCTCCTTAGCATTTTTTAGCGCAAACAGCCGCTTTGGTTTTTCTTATAGCTTGAATAAGGGGGCGGTTGGCAGGGCAAACGTATTCGCACGCTCCACACTCTATACAGCTTAACGTATTGCCCAGTTTTGCGGCGTTTTCGTAATCGCCCGCCGCCGCGTAAAATTCCGTGTTCATCGGCATTAAAAGCATGGGACAAGCGTCGGCGCATCTGCCGCAATTAATGCAGGGAGTGGGATTATTTTTCGCCGCTTCCTTTTCCGTTAAAAGTAACACGCCCGAAGTCGTTTTATGCGTATATTCGTCGTAGTTGGCAAGCGCAACACCCGTCATAGGTCCGCCTTGAACTATCTTTTTAGGCGAGCAAGCTTCACCGCCGCAATATGCAATTATATCTTTTACGGGAGTGCCCAATTTTACCCAAAGATTTTTAGGTTCTTTAACGGCTTTACCCGAAACGGTTACAATTCTTTCAAATAGCGGCTTGCCCTTTTCAACCGCTTCGCATACGGCAAAAGCAGTTGCAACGTTTTGCACTATAACGCCGCTGTCCGCAGGCAGTTTGCCAACGCCAACTTTTCTTCCCGTAGTGGCGTAAATAATATGCTTTTCGCTTCCCATAGGATATTTTTTCTTAAGCGAAACGACTTTAATATCTTCGTATTTTTCAAAAGCCGCAATGCAGTCGGGCTTGTTGTTTTCAATACCTATAATAATATTGCTAACGCCAATCGCCTTAGCTATAAGTTTTGCTCCGCGCACAATCTCGTCGGTGTTTTCCACCATTAAGCGGTGGTCGCAAGTAAGGTAAGGTTCGCACTCAGCCCCGTTTAAAATAAGAGTATCTACTGGCGTTTTTGGTGCACCTTTAACTGCCGTAGGGAAACCGGCTCCGCCCAAGCCTACTATTCCTGCTTCTTTAATGCGCTCTTTAATCTGTTCAGGGGTGGGATTTTCAAGTGCGTTAAAATACTGCTCCGTTTCAAGCATATCGTTTTTAATTACGATATATTTTTCGGTAACTCCGTGTGCGCCTACAAGCTCTAAAATTTTAACAACTTCTCCGCTAACGCTAGAAAAAACGTCGGAAGAAACTACTCCGTCGGCGTCCGCAATAAGTTGACCTTTTTTAACCTTGTCCCCAACGTTTACGCAACAGGTCGCAGGTTTACCCAACGATTGCAAAGTGGAAATAGCAACCTCTTCGGGCGCGGGTAAAACTTCGGTAACGGCGTTGCAACTTAAATATTTCATATCGTTTATGTGAACGCCGCCAAAAAAGCTTTTGCCTTTTATTGCTTTCAAATTTAACCTCCTAAAGGGATTATCCCTAATTTAACTATTATAAAGCGCTCTTTTAAAAACGCTTAAAGGAACTTTTTTTACTATAACCGTAATACAAACGCCTATAATCGCGCCCGAAGCTACGCCCATTATACAAAGGTAGGGGAGCAATGCGAACACGTTTAAAGTGGAAGTAATTAACGCGTACACGGCGTTTTGCGTTACGTTGTGTGCCACGGCGGAAAAAACGCTTACCGCCAAAACGCTTATTTTAGGGTGAACGGCGTAGAGTAATAGGCAAGATATCGCCATGCTTATAACGCCCCCCGTAAAGCTATATAAAAGTGCAGAAAAATTCCCCGCAAACAAAGCGCCTAAAAACGTTCTTAAAGCTACTACTATAAAAGCTTCAATAGGTCCGTAAACTATAAGCGCCGCAAACGAAAAAATATTTGCAAGCCCCATTTTTGCACCGGGTATTCCCATAAGGGGCGGAAATAAATTTTCAATTAAAAAGGTAACCAAAGCCAAAGCCGTAAAGGCTGCCATTGCGGTTATTTTTTTTGCGTGAATTTCGTTCATATTTTTATTATACACTATTTCAAAGAAATAGTAAATAGTAGAAAAGCAATTTCTTTTTAAATTTTTTATTAAAATTACCCCTTGACATAACTAATTAAAGCGTTTATAATTGTTTATGGTCAAAAAAAGGAGGCTTAAATATGCAACTTGAATACGAAAGAAAAAATATAAATAAAGAGGCAGATGCCGAAACTCTTAAAAAAATTAACGCGTTTGCCGAAGATTATAAATTATTTTTAAATAATTCTAAAACGGAAAGGTCGGCTTCTGCGTATGCTGCAAAACTTGCGGAAGAGCAAGGCTATAAGCCCTTTTCCTTCAGCGAAAAATTAAAGGCGGGAGATAAGCGTTATTTTATAAATCGCGGCAAAAATATATTTTTAATTAAGGTCGGCAAAAAAGATATTGCTAAACACGGCGTTAAAATTATGGCGGCACACGTAGATTCTCCCCGCTTGGATTTAAAGCCCAACCCCTTATACGAAGATTGCGGTATGGCGTATTTAAAAACGCACTACTACGGCGGCATTAAAAAATATCAATGGACGGCTTTACCCTTAGCGTTACACGGAGTTGTAGTTCCCGCAGGCGGCAATCCCATTGAAGTATGCGTTGGTGAAGACGCAAACGACCCCGTGTTTTATATTACCGATATTTTGCCCCACCTTTCGCAAGAACAAAATAATAAGCCCATTGCAAGTGCTATTTCCGCCGAAAGCTTAAACGCAATAGTTGGCGGCGTTCCCGAAAAAGAAGAGGAAAAGGACGGCGTTAAAAAGGCGATTTTAAAACTTTTAAACGAAAAGTACGGCATAACCGAAGTTGATTTCCAATGCTCCGAACTTTGTTTCGTTCCCGCAGGCGGCGCTCGCGACGTAGGTTTCGACCGTTCGCTTATAGCTGCTTACGGACACGACGACAAAGTTTGCGCGTACCCCGAAATGAAAGCGCTTTTCGATTCTGATACTCAAGATACCGTAATAGCTGTTTTCGCGGATAAAGAAGAAACGGGCAGCGACGGAGTAACGGGCATGCAAAGTAAGGTTATTTTAGACGTTATAGAAACTATTTGCTCGTCTTTGGGCGCAAATCCCATAGAAGTAAGATATAATTCAAAATGCGTTTCTGCCGACGTTACCGCAGGCTATGATCCCAACTTTGCCGAAGCTTACGAAAAGCGCAATAGTGCGTACGTTTTCGGCGGTACGACAATTTCCAAATATACCGGTTCTCGCGGCAAGGCTTCAACCAACGATGCGTCAGCCGAAACTATGGCGTATTTTAGAGATATTTTCGATGCAAACGGCGTAGTTTGGCAAACTGGCGAACTTGGAAAAACCGACTTGGGTGGCGGCGGAACAGTTGCAAAGTATATTGCAAACTTGGGTATAGATACTTTAGATATAGGTGTTCCCGTGCTCTCTATGCACGCCCCTTACGAACTTATTGCAAAGGCAGACGTTTACTCTATGTATCAAGCAATGCTCGCCTTTTTAAAGTAGGTTAATAGGCACATATGTGCCGTTTAATTGCAAAAACACAAATAAAACACGCCGCAGCGTTTTTGCTGCGGCGTGTAAATTTTTATTAAAGATTAGTGGTTATGACCTTCGTGTTCGTCGGTTTCTTCAACGATAACTTCGGGCTTAAATTTATAAACGTATTCGTTCTTTTCACGGTTTACAAGTCTATATTTGGTGCAGTTGTTTTCAAACACTATATAAACTTCTCCGTTATAGGTGCAAAGACCTTCAGCCATTGCAGGCAAGGTATAATCTCTAACTTCGTAATCGTTTACGCAGTAAAGGGGAATATCGTCGTTGCCAGAACCGTAGGTAACATTTACCGTGCCAACTTGTTTGGACATAACTTGGTTTTTATCGTATAAATAAACGTGTGATTTAGGTAAGCTGTAACTTTCGGAAAGAACTATATAATTTCCTGCAATAGCCATACCTTGAATTTTGTCGGGAATAGATACTGCGTATTCGGGTTTAATAGTTTCAACGCCTCTATTTTTACTCGTGTTTACCTTAAACGCTAAATATAAAGCCTTATTGTTTTTATATGCGTGCGATTCAGCCGTTTCGTAGTTGCCGCTACGGTAGAATTCTCCAACGTATAAATATCCGCCGCCGTAGAAACAGAAACTCGCCTCGTTGTCAACTTTAAAGGTTTCGGTAAAGGTAACTTCTCCGTTATCGGTTGCCGCAGCTCTAACGTCTTTAACGCTTAAAACGAAAATTCTGTTGCCCGAAGCCACCCAAAGCTTGTCGCCGTAGGTTGCAACGCCGCCGGCGTGTCCGGTGTAAACTTCGCCGCGCTTGCTTTCGGGGAAACTTTCAATTTCGCCGTATTTCATGGTAACGTAACCGTTTAATTTATAATCGGTAGCGCCCGTAGTGGTAGTCGTTCTTTCGTAAACGTATAAGCGGGAAGCAGAACCGTCTTTCATATAAGTAGAAATATAAAAATACTTATTGTCGGTAGAGTTGCACATACCTTGGGGAACCATACCGCTATCCCAATCTTGTACGGCGAAAACTTCGTCAAAATTTTCGTCAAAGTCCTTATAGCTATCGCCAAAGAACCAAACGACTAAAAATATACAAATAACGCAAATTAACGATAAAACGCTAATTATAGATATAAAAAGTGGTTTGTTTTTCTTAATCATAGTAAATACCTCACTACAATAGTTTACCAAATTTATTTTATAAATGCAACCTTTATTTGCAAATCGTTTTACAAAAACGCACAATAATGTTAAAATAATTGGTATGAAACACGTTTTACTTATAGCTACGGGCGGAACTATAGCCTCCAAACCCGAAGAAGGCTTTTTAACGCCTAAAATATCACCCGAAGAACTTTTAGAATACGTTCCCGAACTCAAAAGTATTTGTAAGGTATCGGCAATTCAACCCTTTTTTAAAGATAGCACTAACATGACCTATCAAGATTGGCTTGAAGTTAGCAAAATAATTAAGGAAAATTACGATAATTACGACGGATTCGTAATCACCCACGGCACGGATACCATGGCGTATTGCTCGGCGGCGCTTTCCTATCTTATTCAAAACAATAAAAAACCCGTGGTAATAACCGGTTCGCAGCAATCCATTTATTTAAGGGATACCGACGCAAGGGCAAACCTTTTAAACGCCTTTATTTACGCTTCTTCCGACGACGCTTGCTTAACGCACGTAGTGTTCGACGGTAAGGTAATTTCGGGCACTCGCGCAAAAAAAACGCGCACAAAATCGTTTAACGCGTTTTCCAGTATAGATTACCCCGAGGTCGCATGGATTATAGGCGGAAAGGTTAAATATTTTATTAAGGAAAAGGCGAGCGATCCCGTGTTTTACGATAAAATAAATACCTCTGTTATCGCAATAAAATTAATCCCTGGAATGAGTGCCGAAGTTTTAGAACTTCTTGCGGGAAAATACTCTGCCGTAGTTATAGAAAGTTTTGGCGTGGGCGGAATACCCAGCGACGAAAACGCCGCGTTTGAAAAGGCGTTAAAAAAATTAAAAAAGGGCGGCACGAAAATTATTATGACCACCCAAGTAACGCACGAAGGCAGCGATATGGGTGTATATAAAGTAGGTTCAATTAAGCATACTTTGGGGCTAATTGAAGCGAGAGATATGACGGTAGAGGCAATAATCGGCAAAACGGTGTGGGCTCTTGCCGAAAGTAAAACGGATAAAGAATTTGAAAAATTATTTAAAAAACCCGTAGGAATGGACAGGTTTTAAGGAGTATAATATGGACTTGAATTTAATTAAAGCACTATCCGAAGCAAGGGGCATTTCAGGTTTTGAAGACGAGGTAGTAAAAATTGCAAAAGATTATTTAAGCGATTTTTGCACCTTTGAAGAAGACAGTATGCGCAACTTGTATATCTATCCCAACTACAATAAAGGCAATCGCCCTACCGTTATGTTAGACGCACATTCCGACGAAGTAGGTTTTATGGTTCAGGCGATTAAACCCGACGGAACTTTGCGCTTTATCCCCGTAGGCGGCTGGAACGAACAGTCTTTGCCTTCTTCCAAAGTTCAAGTAAAAACGGTAAGCGGCGAATATATCACAGGCGTAATAGCGGCAATTCCACCCCATTTTATGCCCGCAGAACAGCGCAAAGGTTCTATTTTAATTGAAAATTTATCAATAGACGTAGGCGCAACTTCAAAAGAGGATGCAATTAAAAATTTCGGAATAAAAATAGGCGCACCCGTAGTGCCCGTTTCGCCCTTCGAATACGACGAAAAACGCGGAATAATTTACGGAAAGGCGTTCGACGACAGACTTGGCGCGGCAGCTTTAATAGAAAGCTTAAAAGCACTTTCTAAATGCGAACTCGAAGTAGACGTTATCGGCGTTATTTCTTCTCAGGAAGAAGTGGGCGGCAGGGGTATAACTACCGTGCTTTCCAAAATCAACGCTGATGCGGCAATATGTTTTGAAGGTTGCCCCGCAGACGATACCTTCTCGCCCGAATATATGGTTCAAGACGAGCTCCGCGGCGGCTGTATGGTAAGGCATATGGATAAAACGGTTATATGCACGCCCCGATTCGTTGCTTTAACCGAACAAGTTGCAGCCGAAAAGGGTATTAAAATTCAAATGGCGGTGCGCTCGGGCGGCGGCAATAACGGCGCGTATATAATTAAGGCAAACGGCGGTACTCCCGTAATAGTTGCGGGCGTTCCCGTACGATATATCCACACTTTTAACTGCATTGCGGCTATAGAAGATATTCAGTCAACTATAGATTTAGGTGTAGAAGTAGTTAAAAAGTTAAATAGTAACGTTATTAAAGGTTTTTAATTATGGCTAAAAAAAATAACCAAAATTTACCTCAAACGGTAATCTGTCCCCATTGCGGAGAAAGGTATTCGGGCGATAGAAAATATTGCCCTTACTGCAAAAAAGACCCTTACGGAAATGCGGAAGGATATACCCCTATGAGCGATTCAACCGCAAAAAAAATTCGCTTTATAGTTGGCGCAATTTGCGTAGTGGCGTTTATAATAGTTTACTTTTTCATAATAAAAAAATAGCAGATTTTATTAAATTTGGGTATTGACATAAAAACCTTTTGGTGGTAAAATTATGTTAACGTCTTACCAAGGGGGTAAAATATGGCTTATTGTAGAACTTGCGTATTTTTTACTACGGACGACGACTGCGACGGACCTGAAACGCAATATTGTGACCTTAATATTCGCGAAGGTGGAATAGGAAGCTGGATATCGGAATGTCCCGCTTGTCGCTATTACGTAGAAAAGCCTTACGAAGATGAAATTGATTAAAATTAAATTAAAATAAAAAGGCGACGGGTAAATTTTGCTCGTCGTCTTTTTATGCTCAAATGGCGTTTAGTTGCGCCATATATGCGGTTTATTATAAGTTTTTAAACTGAAAATCGTAAAGCGTTTTATAAACGCCGCCAAGTTTTATAAGCTCTTCGTGCGTGCCTCGTTCGGCAATTCCTTCGTGGGTGATAACTATAATTTCGTCGGCGTTTTTCACGGTGGAAAGTCTGTGCGCAACGACGATAGTCGTGCGGTTTTTACTAAGCCTTTCCAAAGCGTCTTGAATTTGCATTTCCGTTGCGTTATCCAAAGCGGAAGTGGCTTCGTCCAAAATAAGCACGGGCGGATTTTTTAAAAACGCTCTTGCAATAGAAACTCTCTGCTTTTGTCCACCGGAAAGCTTTACGCCCCTTTCGCCAACGTTCGTATCGTATCCTTGCGGCAGGCTTAAAACGTAGTCGTGAATATTTGCCTTTTTAGCCGCTTCAATAATCTGCTCGTCGCTCGCGTTAAAATTACCGTAGGCTATATTTTCTTTAATAGTGCCGTTAAACAAAAATACGTCTTGCTGAACAATTCCTATATTTTCACGCAAAGAAAAGCGAGAAACGTTTTTAATATCGTGCCCGTCAACGGTAATTGTGCCGCCGTCTATTTCGTAAAAGCGTGGAATAAGGTGGCAAAGCGTTGTTTTTCCCCCGCCCGAAGGACCAACTAAAGCAATGGTTTTCCCTGCGGGAACGGTCATGGAAAAGTTGGAAATAACTTGCTTGTTGCTGTCGTCGTTTTTATAGCTAAAACTAACGTCGTTAAAGCATATATCGCCCTTAATTTTGTCAAGAACTATTGCGTTGGGTGCTTCTTTTTCGGGTTCTTCGTCTATAATTTCGCAAAAGCGTTTAAAGCCCGTTGCTCCCGCTTGTATCTGTTCGTAAATGTTCGTAAGCGTTCTTAAAGGGGAAATAAGTGCGGTGATATAAAGTATGTATGCGGCAAATTCGCCTATGTTAATTTTTTCGTAATAAAAGAACAGTCCACCAGCAAGCAGTACCACGAAATATAAAAGGTCCATTAAAAAGTTCATTGAAGAAAAAAACTGCCCCATTGCCTTATACTGACCTTTTCTCGCTGTAACGTATTCTTTATTTTGTCTTTCAAATTTTTGGCTTTCGTGCAAGTGGGAATTATACGCGCGTGAAACTCTCATGCCGGAAATTGCACTTTCTATATCAGCGTTAATTTCGCCTTGAACAACTCTCATTTTTGCGTGCGCCCTATTTAGTTTTCTTCTCATTAAAATAAGGCAAACGGCAATTAAGGGAATAAACGCAAAAACGATTAAAGTAAGCGTTACGTTTACGGTGCAAAGTATTCCAAACGCTCCGAATATGGTAATTAGCGATAAAAAAACGTCTTCAGGACCGTGGTGAGCAAGTTCGGAAATTTCAAATAAGTCGTTGGTCATACGGCTCATAATAACGCCCGTTTTATTTTCGTCGAAGTAAGAAAAGGGCAGCTTTTGCAAATGGTTAAATAGCTCCGTTCGCATATCGGCTTGTATTCTAACGCCAACGACGTGCCCCCAGTATTGCAAAATAAAATTTAAAATTGCCTTAATAACGTAGGCTATTAAAAGCGCGGCGCTTGCAATTAAAAGGGACTGTAAAATTTTGTTTGGAACGTAATTGTTTATTATTTCTTTGGTAACGTAGGGATAAACCAAGTTAAAAACGGAAATAATAAACGCGCATAGCATGTCAATAGCAAAAAGTTTTTTATGCGGTTTATAATAACTTGCAAATCTTAAAACTAAATTTTTCTTTTTCATAAAGTGCTCCGTAAATACTATTAAATTATAGCAAATATTTTTAGCGTAGTAAATAAAATTACCAAATTTTGCAAGTTTTTTATAAAAAATACAAAAACTTAATTGAATTTTAACAAACTTATGGTATAATTTAGAAAAATACGAGTGGAGAAAATTTTGATAAACCCCTTTTCCGATTATCACAAATACGATAAATTATCGGTTATAATTTATAACGACGTTGCCGAAGATATTCTGCCCTGCTATAAAGCGCTGGGGTGGAAACTTTACGCGCGCAAATGGGGAAAGCTTTACCGTAAAACCAAGCTTTACGAATTTTACCGTGAACATAAAATTAAAAACAAAGATAAATTGCAGCTTTTACAAGTTTATATGGAAGACACGGTAAATATTTTAGCGCATAAAGCAAAAAAGGAACATACTAAATCGATAACGTTATCCGTTGTTTCCTCGCTTTTATCGCTTGGATTAATCGGCGGCGGAATTGCCGTTGCGTTAGCCATTCCTAAACTCGTTATTTTAGGCATAGTTATGGGTGTTTTGGGTGTTTCTGCGTTCGTTGGTTCGGCGTTTTTAGTTAAAAGTATTTACAAAAAAGAAGAGCTTAAATTTGCTAAAATTAAAAAAGAATCAGTAGGAGCTCTAAACAAAATTTATAACCTTGCAACGGCGCTTACGGAGGTTGAAGATGGGCAGATATAAACGTTTAAAAGCTCGCGCAAACCTTTTATCGCACGACGCAAAACTGGTTAAAATAAAAACCGAACACAACAACTCTGGCGCAATAAAGGTGGGTGTTTTCGCCTTTTTGGTTGCCCTTCAACTCGCTATTGCGCTAACTTTATATTATACGGTTGCAATGGCTTTTCAATGGTATTTTCTAATTGCCACGGCGCTTAGCTTAATTACGTGCTTATACGTTTTAGCGTCGGATAAAAGCGGACATTCTAAAGCCGTTTGGATAATTTTTTTACTCGTTGGCTCAAGCGTAAGTTTCATTTTTTATATTTTATCGGAAGAAAAATTGCTTTTTGCAAAGCACAGACGCCGCTTTAAAGCCGTGTTTACTGAAACCGAGCAATATAAACCGCAATCGGTAGATTATTCTTCTGCTAAAACGGAAGTTAAAAACGATATAAATTATTTAACCGAAAGCGGAAAGTTCCCCGTTTTTAACAATACCGACGTAAAATATTACCCTTCCGGCGCAAGCTTTTTCGACGACGTTTTAGAAGACTTAAAGACCGCGCAAAAGTTTGTATTTATGGAATTTTTCATAATAGCCGACGGTGTTTTACTAAATAGAACGCTTGATATATTAGCCCAAAAGGTGGCAGGCGGCGTAGACGTTAGGTTAATTTACGACGACGTAGGTAGCCGAGCTTTACCAAGAAAAACTAAAAAGAGAATAAAAAATTTAGGAATAAAACTTATTCCGTTCAACCGCTTAATTCCCCGTTTTAACGTTGCGCTAAACTATCGCGACCACAGAAAAATTATCGTAATAGACGGCAAAACGGCTTATACGGGCGGCGTAAACTTGGCGGACGAATACGTAAACGAAAAGCGTATGTACGGTTATTGGAAGGATAACGGAGTAAGATTAAGGGGCGCGGCAGTAGACGGTATTTGCCACATATTCCTGCGTCAATGGCAGTTTTTAACTAAAAAACAAGAAGATTTTACACCCTATTTAAACAATTTTGAAAAGGTGGAAAACTTCTCGTTCGTAGTGCCTTACGGCGACGGAATAGATTACCCGCCCCCTATAGGCAGAAACGTATACGTAAATTTAATTTCCTCAGCTAAAGAAAAACTTTATATTATGACGCCCTACTTCGTCGTAGATGACGCCATAACGACACTTTTAAGTGCAAAGGCAAGTTCGGGCGTAGACGTAAGATTACTTATTCCAGAAGTAGCCGATAAGCCCTACGTTTACAGAGTATCTAGAAACAACGCAGAAAAGCTTATTGAAAGCGGAGTAAAGGTATATTGCATGAAGCGCAGTTTCGTTCACGCTAAAACCGTGTATACCGAAAACGCCGTAAGTGTAGGCTCTATAAATATGGACTATAGAAGTTTTTATCAGCAGTTTGAAATTAGCGTTTATACCGACGATAAAACCGTAATGCAGGCGGTGGAAGAGGACTTTTTGCAAATTTTTAACGAAGGCGGATTAATAGAAGACGATAAAATTTTGCGTAAAAGCTTAATAAACCGTTTGGCGTCGGGATTACTGCAATTTTTTGCGCCGCTTATGTAAAGGAGCGTATGAAAAAAATAGTAAATTGGCTGCCGCTTTTTATAATGTTTATTGCTAGCGCAACCGTTATATCAATTTATTATTTTACAAACGAAAATATAGATAGAATTATAATACTTCAATTAGTTGCTTGCGCTTTCGTGCCGGCAATTTTACCAACGCTTGGGTTGATAACTAAAAAGCGTTTTCCCGTAATAATAAACTTTTTAATAACCTCGCACGTGCTGCTTGCAAATTTAGGAACGGCTTTGGGATTTTACAAATTCTTTTGGTGGTGGGACTTATTTTTGCACGGTTATTTCGGGCTATTGTGTTCGGTAATAGTAATGGGTTTTTTATTTTCGTGGAACGGCAAACACTTAAACAAAATAGGTTTTTTTATAATAATTTTTACCTTTGCAATGGCGGGCGCGGCTTTATGGGAAGTGTTCGAATATATCTGCGATAACCTTTTAGGCAACGACGCCCAAGGCGTAAGAAATTACGTTGGGGGAGAGGGAGTTCCTTCTCCGCTTGCAGATACTATGGAAGATATTATGATAACTGCAGTAGGCGTTTTCGTATTTTACTTTGCCGTATTTATAGATAAATTAAACGGGTATACGGCTTGTAAATCAATTTATAACGCCTTTAAAACGGAATAACAAAAAGCCGTCGGCATAGTGCCGGCGGCTTTTAAAATTATTAAGATAAAGCATTTAAAATAAGCCCGAATATAAAGGTGGCAACCGCGCCAATAAACGCCAAAAAAATTTTAAACGCAACGTCGCGCTGTTTTTGCTTTGCGGTGCGCTTAAAGGCTAAACCACTTTCTTTTAGCGTTATAACGAAAGTTTTTTCACCCTTTCGCATGGACGATATAAGGTCGAAATATCCGTCGTAATGCAGTTCGTTTAAAACGTTTTCAACTTTTTCAGGCGTAAATTTTTTGTTTGCGGGCAAAACGGAAAGAATATCCAAAACGGAAACCAAACACCCGTCCGTACCTTCGCACAGTCGGTAAATAGCCGACATAATCTCCGTTTCCGTGCGGTTAAGCATTTTACCCCGTTATAAGGCAGGCTAAAAGTCCGCCCAAAAATGCGCCCAAAAATCCACATCCTGCACATAAATAGTAAGTTCTTTTT
>JAGAMH010000149.1 GCA_017624815.1 Clostridia bacterium | reverse complement strand
GCCATAAAAACCATCCAATTCCGAAACGCTAAAATAAACAGTGGCACCTAAATAACTTTCACCATGAATGGCGTCATTATATTCTTCAAGTTTCCCTGTTTCCTTATTGCAAACATATATATTTTCAACTGCAACCTCATATTTTTCGTAATTATTCTCATTGCCAAGGTGCTTATACATAATATTGTTATATCCTGAGCAAGCGGTTAGACTTAAAATGAGCAAAAGACAAAGTGAAAGAAGTAAAACCTTTACTTTCATAGTTCTTCCTCCTAAATTTCTATTCGATATGTTATACCGTACAGCTGTAAAATGAACTTTTGAGGTTTGCTCAAAACTCATATTTGCCCCAACGCAAAATGGGGGCATTTTTTGTTTTTGAACACCGATTTTTTTGATATTTATCTCAAAATTGCTCAAAACGGCTCATTTTTGTCCATTTTAAGCCGATTTTGGCTTATTTTCGCGTCAGACAAACGACACTTTCGACGTGGGTTATAAGTCAAAAGGTATATTCTCAAGTGTCGATTTCATAAAAATAGAGTACTTTTGACTGAGAATCATAGATTGCTAATGTAAAATTCATAGAGTAACGATCAAAAATTGGAGAGTCTTCTTTTTCGCTTTTACTTTCGATGTGTCTATCTTTGAAAAAATAGTAACCATCCGATATGGAAGGTATTAACAATTTGTCGTCTTCATCTTTTATAAATGATTCCCATGAATCGCCGTTCGGAAGGGTTCCACCGTACACAACAACAGTTAAAATTTGAGTCAAAGGCAACCGCGCCCATTCTGCGTTGTTTTGGATTGCATTATAGAAGCTCTCATCCGAAAAGGTAATTTTCGCGTATGTCTCGCCATCGCCGTGAAATCCGCCGTGATCATCTCTATATATTTGAACCTGACCTTTCGAAACATCAACACCAAGGTCTTTTGATATTATCTCGTGTTCAGTCGCCGTAGACGTACAAGCTGTCAATGAGTAAATACATAGTATAAGCAAAAATGATAATAACTTTCTCATATGTTTTCCTTTCTCGAGAGACAAACGACACTCTCGACGTGTTTTGTTTGGGGGAACATGTCGAAGGGGGTTATTTGCGTGATAGTATAGGGGGAATTGGGCGTTTGCTCTTTTACAAGCTGACCGTTTTCATCTTCTTTAAGCGTGCCGCAAAGCAAGCCTAAATCGCGCGCCAAAGTAGAAGGATTGCAAGAAACTAAAATAATTTTGTTTGGCTTTGCCGCAAGTATTGCCTTTATAACGCTACGCTCCATTCCCTTTCTGGGCGGATCGCACACGATTACTCGCTCTTTACCTTCCGTTAAATCAAAAACGTTATTAATTTCGTCTTCTACTTTTCCGCATATATTAAACATTTTTCCGTTTAAGCCGTTAAGCGTTTTAAGTTCGTCGGCGCACGCGGTTGCTTCTTTTACAATTTCCACGCCGTAAGCTTGTCCGCAAGCGTTTGCAAGCATTGCAGTAAGCATACCGCCGCCGCTATATAAATCTAACGCCACCGTATTTTTTGCCGTTGCAAGCTTTACCACTTCTTTATAAAGTTTTCTTCTTATGCCGTTATTAACCTGCAAAAAGGTATTTGCGCCCGTTTTAAACTTAACGCCGCAATCTTCTGCCACGAAAAAGCCTTCACCGCGGCATATATGCCACTCTTTTCCAAAAATAGCGTTGCCTTGCACGGTGTTTATATTCAAATAAAAGGTGTAATTTTTAAAAGTTTTATCAAGTTCGGCTAAAAGAAAATCTACGTTTATAATTTTAGTGGCAACCAAAACGATTATAAAAGCTCCGTTAATTTCTCTAACCACGATATGCCTTAAAAGTCCGCTTTTTGCAACCTCGTTATAGCCGCCTACTTTTTGCGCGTCCATAAAAGAATATACGGCGCTAATTACGTTTTTAACCCATTTAGACTGAATGGGGCAATCTTCTATTTTAACTATACGGTGAGAGCGCTCGGCGTAAAAGCCTATGGCGTTTTGCCCGTTTAAATCAACGCCGATAGGTAGCGCAAGCTTGTTGCGGTAGCGGTATTCTTCTCCGTCACAAACGCAGGGACTTACTTCTGTCGTAACGCCGCCTATTTTTTGCAAAGTATTGGCAACCAAATCACGCTTAAAATCAAGTTGTCCGCTATAGCTTAAATGCTGAAGCTGGCAACCGCCGCACTTTTGGCAAACGCTACACTTTGGCTCTACCCTTTGCTCGCTTGCCTTTATCACCTTTAAAAGCTTGCCGTAAATGATTTTGCCCTTAACCTGCAACGCCTTAAACAAAACTTCTTCTTGCGGCAAACAATAGGGCACGAACGCAACGTATTCGCCGCATTTTATTATACCTTCTCCGTTTGTGCCGAGCGATTGTACTACGCCCGTATATTCTCCGTTCTTTTGCATATTAACCTACTTTTTTATTTTGTAAACTAAAACGTTAACCGCCCTTTGCATACGCTGCATAAAGGCGTCGTACACAAGGAATATAACCGTACCTAAAATGGGAATTGCCAGCCATATATATTCGTTTAAAAGGGCATATAGCTCGCTTTCTGCCGAGCCTATTACGCCGTTAAAAATTATAACGTAGGCAAGCCATACGGTTAAACAAAACCAAATATCCTTTATAATAAACGCCACGATTTTATTAACTTTAAATTTACAAAATAGCGCGTTTGCCAAAGGGTGTAACCCAAAAAATGCAATAAAGGGCACTAAGTCCCACACCCTTGCTATTGCGCCTAAAAGCAAGGTGAGAATACAAGTACCCGTATAAGCCAAAAAATCGCCCAAATAGAAGTTTTTGGATAGCGGAATACAAAGCGCCACCGACGCTAATATATATCCGCTTGCGAGCAAAACGTTGCTAAACGTACCCACGTAAAGGCACACCACCGCAACGGCGCACGCTATTGCCGAAAGCGCTATTTGAAACGATTTTGAATATTTATTATTAGACATAATTATCCCGTAATGCAAGCCGTTGCTTGCAAATTATTTTTAGCAACAGCCGTTACAAAGGCAGTTTATGCAGGCGTTAATTGCGCAACACTCTATACAGTATTGGCACATACCCCCGCCCATTTGGTCGTCGGGTGCGGAGTTCATAGTTTGACCTTCGTAAACGCTTTGATTTTGCTCGTTTTGCGCTCTGTGCGCGTTGTGCGCTTGGTAATTAATTTTATCGCATAGCTTTTTATACGCCGTTTTATACTTTTCGTTATTAGGTTCTAACTGAAGGGCTATTTCAAGCTGCTTTTTACTTTCGTTAATCCAGTTCTTTTTATAGAATAAAACGCTTTGTAAATAATGCCACCTTGCGCCCCTTTCGTTAAAGCTGTCTAACGCGCGTTGCGCTTCGGCTAAATCGCCCGCTTTGATAAGTTCTTCCACCTTTTCAAAGGCAGAACCAACGCTTTCTTGACCTTCTTGCGAGCTTTCGGCAATTTCGTTTAAAAGTTCGCTATGCGCCTGCTCTATTTTAGTAAGCATAACGGCGGCGTTATTGCCCACTTCACCGTCGGCAAAGCGTTCTTCTAAATATTTTGCGCGAAGAGCGTCGTAAGCGGCGTTAATTTGTTCTTTGGTAGCGCCTTCTTCCAGTCCTAAAATCTGTAAATTTTTCTTATTCATTATCCTTTTCCTTTTTGCCCGCACGGCACGCGCCGAATACGAGCGATTTACTCTTTAAGGGTATGCCCCTCAATATTATATTATCCGTTAAATCGTGATTAAAATAAAATTTAATATTTGCCAAACTTTTTCTTAAATCGGCAAATAGGTTGTTTAAAATAAAGGTTATTTCCCCTTCTCCAACTTTAACCGCTTCCGCCTTGGTTTTGGTTTTATAAACGTTATACAAAACGTTATAGCTGCCCTTTTTTACGTCTTTATCGTAATCGTCTAACGCGTCGGCAAGGTAAACCCACTTGCCCAAGCTGTAAAATAAAAGGTCGGTATGCTCCGTTGCGTATTCGCCTAAAATATATCTCGATATTCTTTGCATCATAACGGCAGTAGGTTCGCACGCCATATCAATACTTTCGCAACCCTGCTTTTCTATTGCGTTTTGCTCGTCCGTTTGCTCCTTTATTATATTTATAAGCTGTGGATGAGCCTTTAAAACGCGGCTATATCCGCCCTTATATAAAAAGCTGAACACCGATTTAACGTCCTTATCCGCCTTGTCGTCTAAAAGCTTAAAATAAGCCAAAGCCGTGTTTGCGCAGGCAATTAAAAGGGTGATATCGTCCGACTGCGCCATAGGCCTTTTTTTAAAGGGATGAAGGGCGCAACGCTGTTTTTTTATGGTAAAGTCGCAATTTTTTATATTGTGAACTAACGCCGACAAAAAAGCCATATCGTAAGATAGCGCCGTGCGTGCAAGAGTGCCGCAACTTTTGCCTATACTTTTGCAAAGTCCGCAATAAACGGCTTTGTATAAAATATCGTCCTTTAAAAATAAATAGGGCTTGTCGGGATTTATATAACCGAACATAAAATTTCCTTTCGCACGGGGATATAGTGCGACAAACGGTTTTTAGAGCTGATAAAAACCAATTTTTTTGTATACTTTAGAAAGAGTTTTTCTAGCCGCTTTAAACGCTCTTTCCGCACCGTTTTTCAAAACTTCGTCCAAATACGCCTTGTCGGCTAAAAGCTTAGCTTGTTCCGCCTGTATGGGCGCAAGCTTGTTTGCAACCGTTTCGCCTACGGCAAGTTTAAAGTCGCCGTAACCCTTTCCTTCGAAATCCTTTTCCGCTTCCGCAATTGTTTTATTGCCGAACACCGAGTATATAGAAAGAAGGTTGCTAACCCCGGGCTTGTTTTCGGGGTCGTATTTAATTTGCATATCGCTATCCGTTACCGCGCGCTTAAACTTACGCATAATAGTATCTTTATCGTCCGTCATAAAAATTGCGCCGTTGGGGTTTTCGCCCGATTTAGACATCTTTTTAACGGGATCTTGCAAGTCGTTTATTTTTGCGCCTACCTTTTGATAAACGGCTTCGGGCACTTTAAAGGTGGGCGAATAAATATTGTTAAAGCGCTGTGCAATATCACGCGTAATTTCAAGGTGTTGGCGTTGGTCCATGCCTACGGGAACAACGTCGGCTTGATACAGTAAAATATCCGCCGCCATTAACACGGGATAGTCCATAAGCCCCATATTAATATTATCGGCGTGTTTAGCACTCTTATCCTTAAACTGCGTCATTCTTTCCATTTCGCCAACGTAAGTAAAGGTGTTTAACACCCAAGCAAGCTCGGCGTGGCAGGGCACGTGCGATTGCACGTAAAGAGTGCACTTTTCGGGGTCTACTCCGCAAGCGATATAAAGCGCCAGTAACGCAAGCGTTTTTTGCCTTAATTCGGCAGGATTTTGCCTTACGGTTATGGCGTGCATATTTGCAATGGCGTAAAAACAGTCGTATTCGTTTTGCAAATTAACCCAGTTTTTAATTGCGCCCAAATAGTTGCCTATGGTTAAGTTGTTAGTGGGCTGAACAGCCGAATAAAGAATTTTTTTCGTATTTTCCATACTCTCACCTTAAAACTCGCAAAAAGCGAGACTTTGCGTATTATATATCATTATAAATTATAACTTAAAAGTTAAAAAAAGTAAACGATTTAAAGCAAGGTATATTTTTATATCACCTACCTTTGCCCAAATTATCACTTTAATTTTATCTAAAATTAAAAAGCGGACGAAATACGCCCGCTTTTATCAATTAATTTGTATTTATTAGCCCAAATATTTTACGGTATAGCTGCTATTAGGCTCCCAAAAGTCGCCTTTAGTAATTGCATCCCACTGCGCTTTAGTTCCTTTAAAATTAATAGTTTTTAAATTTTTACAGCCTTCAAACGCCGCAAACCCTATATGATTGACTGATGCAGGAATGGTAATGCTTTCAATCATTTGACAAGTTTGGAAAGAGCAGTTGCCAATATAGGTTACTTTGTCGGGAATGGTAATTTGCGTTAATCTTATACAGTCATAAAAAGCGTAATTTTCTATTCTTATAAGGCTTTTTGGTAGCGTTACGTTAGAGATAAATCTCTGGCGGAACGCAGAGTGCCCAATAACTTCAATACCTTCTGGTATGGTGCTATTTACCGTTCCCACCGCCACTTTTTTAGTGGCTTTTTCAATTAAACAACCGCCTTCGCAATAAAAATTTTTGCTATCTTCGCCGATATATGTATTCGTAAGCCTATAACAGTTGTTAAACACGAAGTTTCCAAACGTGGTTAAATTTGTGGGAAAGGTAACGCTTTCAAGCTTTGAACAACCCGAAAATGCATGGTCTTCTATAACGGTTACAGAATCTCCGATAGTTGCCGATAATAACGAATCCAAATCTTTAAACGCCTTTTCCTTTATGCCGTAAATTTCTACGGCGTCGATTTTAGAAGGCAGGTTAATGCCCGTCGTTTCTTTATCGAATACTTCGGTTACGTAGCAATTTATCTCCGTAGTGCCCGACTTGTGAACCCACGTTAAATCAAATTGGCCTTGTTTCCAATCGGCATGTAGCGTGGTATCGTCTGCAAAATCCCAAACCTTGCCTAATTTTTTACCTGCGCTAGACCAACCGTTGAACAAATATCCCAATTTGTATATATCGTTACTGCCGGGCAAATTATGTTCGCTGCCGTAAACTGCGGTATACGATTTATTTTCGTTATCGTGGTCTATATATTTTCCGTCGTTTAAATCAAGAGTTACTTTATATTGATTACCCTTATATTTTGCATATACGTTCATATTACTTTCTAACTTAACGTTTTGCAACGATGCGCTGGTAAATTGATTTTCCCACGAGCCTTCGTCGGTATACCAGCCGTCAAAGGTATATCCCTCTATATAAGGCGCTTGGGGCAACGTTACCAATCCGCCGCCGCTTTCTTTAACTACGGCAAAAGTTTCCCCGTCTATCACGTAAGTTATAGTCCCTTTAGAACAAGCCGTAAAGGAAAACGTGCAAACTATTACGCATAAAGCTATTATAAGGCTATAAAGTTTCTTCATTAATTTCTCCTTAATTTTTTTGTGAATTTCTGTTTAATATTTTTTGTACGATAGCAACTACTAAGTTTACTACCGCAAAAACTACCGTAACGATAGGCACGGCGTAACTTGCGCTAATTTCCGAAGAGTTAAGATCCGTTGTTAAAACGGAATAAACTATAGTAAACACCAAAGACACTACGGCTAAAATAACTATAACTATTTCAGTACTTAATCCGTTTTTGCCTTCTTGCGTAATATTACAATACTTTCTTAATAAGTTTTTCGCCGATAAAAGCAACGTTACTATAGTTGTAAGCGTTGAAAGCAACGCAAATACGAACGTTACTTTTAATTCCGAACTATTTGAACCGATATTGTTAAACGAAACGAATCCGTCTAAAAAGGCGTAGCTCATATTTATTTTCATACTGCTTTGTTCAAAAGTGAAGCTTGCACCCCAGTTGACAACTAAGCATAAAACTACTAAACTAAACGCAAAGCTTACCAACGCAAACGCATATTTTGCTATAACGTTATCGCGTAAAAGCTCTTTTCCCTTAGTTGCTACGTGCGCTATTACGTAAACGGCTAGCGATATTATACATAAAACTAACCCCGCAACGGTTGCGCCGTTAAACGCCAAGTTTGCGCTAAGGTTCATATTCATACCCGTAGTTGAGTACTCGTAAGATATTGCAGCACCGTTTAAAAGAGATAACGCAGCCAAACCAACGAAGTAGCTAAACGCCGCGAACATAGCCCATTTTACGAAAGGTTTTTCCGATTTGCCCGTAAGGTTTTTTACGTAATTGGTAATTGCCAAAGCCGCAAAAACGGTTACGCAAATTATCGTTGCCGCCGCAAATAACGTGGATAAAACGGCGTTAAGATAAATTGCCGCGCGAACGCTACCTAAAATATTAGACGTAGCCGCTATTAATTCTTTAGCATCTTTATAAACGTTACCAAAGAAATAATATATAAAGTGTTCACCGCCCAAAGAGTTGGTAGGAACGTCAACCGAGTTGCTGGAAATTCTAAATCCGATTAAAAATACGAAAATAAAGGCAAAAGCTGCCGCAGCAACTACGCTTGCACCCGAAACGATTTTTAAAATATTTTTAGCCTTTTCCCATAAATCAGATTTTTCTTTTGCCTTTTCTACGGATTCAGAGCCCTTTCCGCAATTGGGGCAGAAATTGCCTTCGTATTCCGCACCGCAATTTGCACAAGCCGTTTTGCCGTCTACGCGCGTTCCGCAAACGGTACAAAACTTAGAGTTTTCGGGTATAGCGGCGTTGCATTTGGGACAGTTTACTTTGCCGTCTACGCGCGCTCCACAGGTTGAACAAAAAGTTGCCTCGTCAGGTAAGGTCGCATTACATTTACTACAGTTCATTTAAATTCTCCTTAATAAAAATTTTGTTTTTGAAAATTTTATTTATAACCGAAACGGCTAAATTTAACGTTGCAAAAACAAGAACTAAAATAGGTAAAGTTAAATTGGCAGAAACGTTATTGGCAACTACGGAGTTTAAAAAGGTCAACGCGTCCATTTGCTTATTAGACTGTATAATTGCCAACAACAGTACCAACGCCGAAATTAAAAGCATTAATATCGGTGTAAACAGTCCTTCGTTTTTGTCCTTGGTAACGTTGTTTAGCTTATTATAACAGTTTTTTACTATAATTGCAATACCCAATATATTAAAAATGGTTAAAATTATAGTTAATATTAACGTCGCATTTATTACAGGCTCGCTTCCCGCCGTATATTTAAAGGGTAAGTTAGAATAAAAGAAATTTAAAAACGTTGCGCGGACGGAGGCTATAAAACCGTTATCGTAAGTATAAGTTGCGCCCACCTTTATTGAAAGAACGAATAGCGTAACGGAAAGGGCAATTCCAACCACCGCCAAAACGCAACTTGTTGTCGCCCTTTTATTTAATAACTCTTTACCTTTGCTAACGTAATATAATACTCCAGCAACGGTGGTAAATATTCCGCAAATAATTAACCCTGCAATCGTTGCGCCGTTAAAAGTTTTTTTGGTAAAATTTAAAAAATACAAACTGCCTGCCCCAAAAAGGTAGCACGTTACAGTTAAAAGCGCAAAACTTACGGGGGACTTTTCCGACGTTTTTTTAATATTTTTTACCAATCGCACAACCGTAATAGTGGCAAAAAGGGACACTAAAAACAAGGTTACACCCGCTAATATGGCGCAAATAACGGCTTCTACGTATATCGCCACGCCCAAAGATTCAACCGCAGAAGAAGCCAAAATAACCTCTATTGCCGTTTTTAAAGATTCGCCGAAAAAATGATAAATATAAAAGTCCGCCCCCGAAAGAACGTTACTTTTAAAACCTATTAAAAATGTAAAAATAAGCGAAAGCCCCGCCGCAACCAAAACGCTTGCAAGCGAAAGTGATTTTAAAAGCTTTTGGCTCTTTTCCCAAGGGTTAGGTTTTTCTTCTACCTTCCCCGTAATTAAATAATTTAAATCAACTTCAAACAGCTCCGCCATGGCAATTAAGCAGTTAACGTTAGGCTCGCAAACGTTTTGCTCCCATTTGGCAACCGCTTGACGGGACATATTTAACTGGGTTGCCACGTCGCCTTGAGTATAGCCCTTTTGTTTTCTTAAGGTTTTAATTCTTTCACCAACCGTCATAATACGTCCTCTCTCTGCACGTTTTGCTTTTCGCATTATAATTGTAATAAACGGCAACCAAATAAGCAATCAACTTTAGGTTCCATATTGTGGAAATTTTTGAGCATTTTAACTTTTTTAACCTTTTTTTACTCTACACGGCTTATTTTTGCAATTATTTTATACTTACGACAAGCTTTTTCGGATTTAAAAAAATATCCCCCATAAATTAACCGCTTAATTTATGGGGGGGGGTAATAATATGATTTATTTTATTATTTTTCTACGAAGGCTAAAACTTCGTCGAAAAGATTTGCCGCTTTTGCCGTTTTGGTAAAGCGCACGGGCTTATCCCTTAACGTTAAAAGCGATTTGGGAACTGCCATTGCCGTTGCCGCGTGAAGGCGCTTTATGCCTTTAAAGCTATCTTTTACGTCGTTGCCCGTTACGCAATATAAAACGTCTTGGGGGAACTTGTAGGGGCTTGCCGTACTTACTACGACCATAAGCGTATTGTCTTTTTTATTCTTTTCAAACCAGTCTACGGCAACCTTCATTGCACAACCGGTGTGTGTATCCATGGTGTAGCCAACGTCGCAGAAAACGTCGTAAACGGTTTCAACCACTTCGTCTTCGTTGGCGTATCCGCCCGTAAATACCTCGGCTATTTTTTGGCGTTCTTCTTCGGTAATTTTGTAAACGCCTTCTTCCTTTAACTCGTTCATGCGCTTTGTAATAAGCTCTGCGTTTCTGCCGGAAATTTCAAACAAAAGGCGTTCTAAGTTAGAAGATATTAATATATCCATAGAGGGCGAAGTAGTTTTGTAAAACTCTCTGTTCATATTATATTCGCCCGTTGCCAAAAAGTCGGTTAAAATTTTATTTTCGTTAGATGCGCAATGCAATCTTCTTATAGGCAATCCCATATTTTTAGCGTAGTACGCCGCTAAAATGTTGCCAAAGTTGCCGGTGGGAACGGAGAAGTCTATCTCTTCGCCCATTTGAATTTGTTCCGACGAAACTAAATCGAGGTACGCCGAGAAATAATAGGCGATTTGAGGGGCTAATCTACCGAAGTTTATAGAGTTCGCCGAAGATAAAAGTACGTTTTTATCCTTTAAAATTTTTGCGTATTCGCTGCTGTTAAATATAGTTTTTACCGCCGACTGACAATCGTCGAAGTTACCCTTTACCTCAACTACGTTTACGTTATTGCCTTCTTGCGTGCACATTTGAAGCTTTTGCATTTTAGAAACGCCGTCGTCGGGATAGAACACCATTATCTTAATGCCCTCTGCGTTTTTAAAGCCTTCTAACGCGGCTTTACCCGTATCGCCCGAGGTTGCTACTAAAATTAAAATTTCTTCCTTTATGCCGCATAAATCGCAACCCTTTCTTAAAAGATAGGGTAAAACGGTTAACGCCATATCCTTGAACGCGCAGGTAGGACCGTGGAAAAGTTCTAAAATATAAACGCCGTCGTCTAAACGTACTAAAGGTGCGGGGTCGTTGCCTTCGAACTGACCGTAAGCTTTTTCACACGCGGCTAAAAGCTCTTTTTCGTCGTATTCGTCAAGGTATTTCATTAAAACCTTGGTGGCTCTTTCGGGATAGTTCATTTCAAGCATTGCTTGCATTTCTTCCGCCGTTACCGCAGGAAATTTTTCGGGAACGAATAATCCGCCGTTAGACGAAAGACCTTGTACTATTGCTTTTGCGCCGCTTACCTTTTCGCCGCCTCTGGTGCTTATAAAGTTCATGATTGTAACTCCAAAAAGTTTTGTATTGTTTTTTTAATTATTACCGCAAAAACGCTTTAACGCTATAAACAAAACGGCGTAGTTATCCCACGCCGTTAAAATGCTATTAATCTTTAATAAGATAATTAAGCGTATTTTGCCACGAAGTCGGGTAATTCTTCCTTAGCGGCGCTGCAAGTTACGGTTATAACCAAACCGCTGTCGTTAGAGAGCTTTTCAAGCATATAGAAAGTTTTAGCAAGCTCTGCAACGGGTTTGCCCGCAATGCGTGCAATGCCGTCAATGTAAATATATTCGTTGTCGTGGTTTCCCGAAACTACGCCCGCTACGAAACCGCACATTGCTTCTTCGCCGGCAACCGCATAATCGGATACGTCGATAAATCTAACTTCTCTGTTTATATCGTACATATATCTTTTAGTATCGGTTATAAACACGCTTAAGCCTTTCGCTGCCGCTGCGTTAACGTTTGCCGCTTGAATAAGCTGTTTGGTTTTGCCTGAGCCTTTGGGTCCACAGATAATTTTAATCATTGTATTGTTCCTCCTGAAATCATAGTTTTATCTATGTTTATACTATTCTACCAAGAAAAAGAAGGAATTTCAATACCTTTTTAAAAATTTTTTTATAAATTTTGCATTATTTTTATTTTACTTCTCTTGCAAAGTCGGCAATTTGAGTTAACCCTGCCACCATTTCGTCGGTTGCAAGCGCGTAAGAGAGTCTTACGCAGTCGTCGTCGCCAAAACAAATGCCAGGCGTTACGGCTACTTTTTTATAAGTTAAAAGCTTGTCCGCCATATCCATACTGCCCTTAATTTTTTCGCCGTTATATTTTTTGCCGTAAAGTTTATCGCATAAAAGCATTACGTAAAATGCGCCGTCGGGACAAACGTAATCAAGACCTAACGACTTCATGTCTTCAAGCATTTCAATCATTTTTTCTCTGCGTTCGCCAAAAGCTTTAAGCATTTCGTCAACGGCCTTTTCGTCGCCGTCTAACGCCGCGATGGAAGCGTATTGCGTCATTGTGTTTACGTTCGAGGTTGCGTGACTTTGGAAGGAAGCTATCGCCTTAGCAACATGTTCGGGTGCGGCTAAATAGCCCAAACGCCAACCGGTCATTGCGTAAGATTTAGAAACGCCGTTAATTACTATGGTTAAGTCCTTCATTTTAGGCGAAACGCTTGCAATGGAAAAATGCTTTTCGCCCGTGTAGATAAGCTTTTCGTAAATTTCGTCGGATAAAACTAAAATATCGTGCTTTTCGCAAACTTCGGCAATGGCTCTTATTTCCTCTTCGGTATAAACTGCACCCGTGGGGTTAGAAGGCGAGTTGAAAATAAGCATTTTAGTTTTAGGCGTTATTGCGCCTTCTATTTGCGCTGCTCTTACCTTAAAGTGCGCGTCGCGAGATGCGTATACGTATACGGGAACGCCGCCGCAGCATTTAACTACTTCGGGGTAGGTGAGCCAGTAGGGCGCAGGGATAATAACTTCGTCGCCAGGATTAATGGTTGCAAATATGGCGTTGAAAATAGAGTGTTTTGCACCGTTGGAAATAATTATTTGCGAAGGATTATAGTCTAAACCGTTATCCTTTTTAAGTTTTTTGCAAACCGACTTTTTAAGTGCGGGCAAGCCTGCCGCCGCTACGTATTTGGTATAGCCTGCGTCTAACGCGTCCTTTGCCGCTTGAATAATGTGGTCGGGCGTGTTGAAATCAGGTTCGCCTACGCCGAAAGATATTACCTTTTCGCCGTTTGCTTTCATTTCGTTGGCTTTTGCTGATATTGCAAGCGTCATTGAAGGCGCAATGCAAGATACTCTATCGGATAACTTTACCATTATAAACTCCTTAACGGCGCGCTTTTGCACGTCGTTTAGCGTAAAAAATTTTTATTACGGAATAATTATACATTTTTTACGCGCTTTTTGCAACTAATTGAATAAAATTTGTTTAATTATAGCCGTTTTGTTAAATAAAAATACGATTATGTTAATTTAGATATATTAAATCGGCTTATTTTTTATCTTTTCCACTTTTAAACGTAGTTTATTTTTATCCCGCTTGCCCTTTTGCGGCAAGTTATTTTAACTCTACTTCTTCCGTTTAAGTTTTTTTGCACGTAAAGTCCCAAACTTGGTACACGTTATTTAATATAATTATATAGAATTATATAGCCCTTTACAAAATAAAACGGTTGGTTATGCGTATTTTAAACGCGGCGACAAAATTACTTTAATAAAATTTCCTCGGATATTTTGGTTTTTTAATAAAATACCGCATAATCGATAAGCGAATATGCGGTAACTTAAAACTTTTTATTAAATTAAAGGGTATTAATATTCTTTTCTTCCAACCAAAACGTCTATGGATATGCTAAAAATATCGGCAAGCGCCCATAAGTTAGAAAGCGTTGGCTCTATACTTTCTTTCTCCCACTCGCTAACGCATTGCTGCGTTACGCCCACCATGCTTGCAAGCTTTGCCTGCGACAGTTTATTTTCGGCGCGAAGAGCCTTTATAATATTTCCGTAACCTTTTTTCATACCTGTATTTTACAAGTATAATTGTTAAAATACTTGACTTACAAGTATACTTGTTGTATTATTTTGTAGAAAATACAACCCAAGGAGTTTTTATGGAAATAAATAAAATTTACGTTAAAAACGTTGTTATAGGCTACGTTTTGAACGAGCGCGAAATTTTTGAAGGCGACGTACATTCCGATACAACCTTAAAAGTAGGTGAATACGATAGCGAAGGAAACGTTTACGACAACAACGGTAATTTAGTTTGCACGATAAGCGGAAACCAATCGTTTTGTTCGGCAAAAGTAGGCAACGATACCGTTTGCACCGCCTTACCGAATAAAACGGTAAAATCTAAATTGGGCTACGAAATATGCCGTAGTGATTATTTAAACGGTTATAGCCTTGTGGCGGCTGCTACTCTTCTTTTTAATATTGCTAACGGCGACTCTTTTACTTTAAAAAATGTAAAAATGCAGCAAAAAATTGACGAACAAGTGGAAATTATTAAAGAACAAAAACCTATTACATGCCAGACTATACCGCAACCAACGAATAAAAACGATAAGAAAGAAGAATTAAATAAACCTGCTATTGAAAGCAAAAAACGTTTAAAATTTTGCAATATTTTTTCTTCTGATTATAAAGTATGGTTTGCACGCTTAAAATTTTTACCTGAAATTTTATTGGTTATAGCATTAATATCAAGCGTTATTTTATCCGTTGTTTTACCTTGCATATATAAATTTCCCGATTACATAGAAGAAGGCTATATTTATTGTGGGTTTGCCGATACTTGGTTTGGCTGTTTTATAGTGCTTTTGTTTTCTTTTATAATTGGTTCGTTAATATCTTATTTCATAGCTAAATGTTTGTTGTCCCCCGTTATATTAAACACAGAAAGCCGTATGTCGGTTGCAAAAAACACGGAAAAAATAAACGATTCTTTAAATAAAAAATAAAAACGCAAGGTGGGGAACGTTAAGTTTCCCACCTTTTTAAGTGAATTTGTTTAAGTTGTCAACGTTAAGTTGCCATTCGTGGCGGCTTCTTTCGCGGTGCTTTGCATTTGCCTCGCCAAGCGCTTTGCGATAATCTGCGTAAGAACAATTATTTACATTTAAAAAGTGCCTGCACGCTTGTTCTTCTTTACCTATAAGTTGCGTTCTGCCTATGTGTATTACCTCGTGGCACGGTTTGCAAACGGCAACGATATCTTTTAAGCTTTGCACCTTAGTTTGGTCGTTATAATCCCATCTTTCATGTGCTTCTAATCTAGCAGTAGGCGCACCGCAAATCATACATTTTCCGTTCGCCCTTGCATAAGCTTTTTTACGGATAACGTCCCACGCGGCTTTTGGTAAATTTGAACGCAGGTTAGAACACCAACAGCTATCGGGCACTAACTCAAAGTTAAGTTTAAGCTCCATTTTATACGATTACCCCCGTAATATGTGCGAATTAAGCACTTTTTATTGGATTATATTATAGCATTATTTTATATAAAAAACAACCGCAAAAAGTAAAAAAAGCAGAGCAAACGCTCTGCTTTTTTATACTATAGGATTTTAAATTATTCCAAAACAACGGTTGCGCCAGCAGCCTTAAGATCAGCAGCAATTTTTTCTGCTTCTTCTTTAGATACGTTTTCTTTAATTACGCCGCCCTTTTCAACTGCGCCCTTAGCTTCAACGAGGCCAAGACCGGTGATAGCACGTACAACTTTGATAACGTCGATTTTCTTAGCGCCTGCATCTTTAAGAACTACGTTGAATTCGGTCTTTTCTTCTGCTGCGGGAGCTGCTGCTGCGCCTGCTGCGGGAGCTGCTGCAACTGCTACGGGAGCTGCTGCGGATACGCCGAATTCTTCTTCTAATGCTTTAACGAGTTCGTTGAGTTCAAGAACGGTCATAGATTTCACTTCTTCAATAAATTTCTTTACGTCTGCCATTTTTTTATTCCTCCGAAAATTTTAATTTTTTTAATAAAATGGTATTTTGCGCTTTTGTTTTAGTAGGTTACGCTACCCTACGCCTTGTTCTTAGGCAATTACTCTGCTTTGCTCTGCGCGATTCCGTTGAGTACGCGAACGATTCCGCCCATAAGGTTGGAAAGTACGCCTGCGAAATTTGCGATAGGAGCTTGCATTGAGCCAAGCATTTTTGCAATGAGCTCTTCTTTGGAAGGCATGGTTGCAAGAGCTTTAACTCCGGCTTTGTCTACGTATTGATTGTCGACAAACGCGCTCTTTACAACGATTTTTTCGTTATAATCTTTAGCAGCTTCTACCATTGCTTTAGCAGCAGCGGTTTCGTCTGCGCCGAACGCAACTGCGGTAGGACCGTTTAAGTCTGCGTCGAACTGATTGTAACCTAATTCGTTGAAAGCTTTTCTTACTAAAGTATTTTTATATACTTTGTATTCGCAGTTTGCCTTTCTGCATTTGCTTCTGATAGCGGAAACTTCGGCTACGGTAAGTTTGTTATAGTCAACGAAAACTACCGATTTAGAAGCCTTGATTTTGTTTACGATCTCTTCAACAACTACTTTTTTAGCTTCGAAATTAGCTGACAAATTTGTTACCTCCTATAGTTTTGATAATAAAAAATCCCTACGCCACACGGCATAAGGAACACACTACCCCAAAAATACAGCATAGGGGACTTTATATTACTTACACCTAAACGAGATATTAAGCTAAAAGCACTCGTTGTCTTGGGCATATATTGTTTTTACTTGATTAGTATATTCTTTTACGCCGAAAATGTCAAACGATTTTCGGCGTAAAATATACGATTTTTAAAAGATTTTGCGTTATTTTTAACGCGGAACTAAATTAACCCTTGTTGTAATAAACTTTTACGCCGGGGCCCATGGTTGCGGTTAAGGTTACGGACTTGATGTACTGACCTTTAGCTGCAGCGGGTTTTGCTTTTACGATAGCGTCCATTAAAGCGTTGAAGTTTTCGTTAAGTTTTTCTACGCCGAAAGACTTTTTACCGATAGGGCAGTGGATGATAGCCGTTTTATCTAAACGGTATTCTACCTTACCTGCTTTAACTTCTTTAACTGCTTTAGCTACGTCCATGGTAACCGTACCCGACTTAGGGTTGGGCATTAAGCCCTTAGGGCCAAGGATACGACCGATACGACCAACGATACCCATCATGTCGGGGGTGGTGATCATAACGTCGAAATCAAACCAGTTGTCCTTTTGAATTCTTGCAATGGTTTCTTCTGCGCCAACGTAGTCTGCGCCAGCAGCTTGTGCGATATCAGCCTTATCACCCTTTGCGATAACTAAAACCTTTTTGGTTTTACCAGTACCGTTGGGAAGCACTAACACGCCACGAACTTGTTGGTCTGCTTGACGGGGGTCAACGCCTAAACGAACGTGAAGTTCAATAGTTTCGTCAAACTTAGCCTTTGCGGTGCCGAGAACGAGGTTCATTGCTTCGCCAAGGTCGTAAGCTTTGGAATGTTCATAAGATTTAACGCTTTCAGCGTATTTCTTTCCTACTTTCATTTTAATCCTCCTGTGGTTTTACCGAGGGTTCGACTTTGATTTTTTGTCCCTCTCCCACTCAATTTGGCTTTATTGCCCTAATTATTCTTCTACGGTAATACCCATAGAACGTGCGGTGCCCTTTACCATAGACTTTGCTGCTTCTAAATCTTCGCAGTTTAAGTCGGGTAACTTAGTTTTAGCAATTTCTTCTACCTGTGCTTTGGTGAGCTTGCCAACTTTGTCCCTATTGGGGCGAGCGCTTGCAGTGTCAATTCCCAACGCCTTTTTAATTAAAACGGGTGTGGGGGGCGTTTTAAGAATAAACGTAAAACTTCTGTCCTGATAAATGGTTACAACGCAGGGAATAATAAGACCTGCTTGCGCGGACGTTTTAGCGTTGAATTCTTTGGTAAAGCCGGGTATGTTAATACCGTGAGGGCCAAGCGTAGAACCTACGGGAGGCGCAGGAGTTGCTTTACCGGCGGGAAGTTGCAATTTAACAACTGCAGTAATCTTTTTAGCCATAATTACTAATCCTCCTAACGTGGTTATAACGAACACGCCATGAAAAAAATTTAACGTGTTCTCCCACAAATTTTATATAAACGCGATTTTCGCCTTATATACTTTATTATTGTTGCGTGCGTACACGCGTGCATAGAAAGCTTTAACGGATTGCCGTTATTCTTCTATTTTTTTAATTTGAATAAACTCTACTTCTACGTCGGTGCTGCGGCCGAACATTTGAATGTTGACTTTAGCTTTTTGAGCGGCGTTGTTAAGTTCGGTTATAACGCCGTCGAATCCAGCCAAGGGGCCTGCGTCGATATTAACCTTGTCGCCAACGACGAAGTCTGCGTCTATTACCACTTCTTCAAGGCGCATTTTTCTAATTTCCGATTCCTTCATGGGAATAGGTCTTCCCTGAGGGCCAACGAAACCCGTAACGCCACGAGTGTTAGTTACCCAATACCAAAGCTGGTTGGAGTAAATCATCTTAATAAAAACGTAGCAAGGTAAAAGTTTGCGTTCTACGATGTTGCGCTTACCGTTTTTTTCCTCGATGGTTTCTTCCATGGGAATTTTAACGTCGAAAATATGTTCTTGAAGATTGTTATTTTCAATAAGCCTTTCCAAACTGTCCTTAACCATAGCTTCGTAACCGGAGTAGGTGTGTAGGATATACCAACAAGGCTTCTCCATATCTGCCATTTATTTTACGCTCCGAGTGAAGTTATTAAATCAAGAAGAGCTTGTAAGCCAAAGTTAATACCCGTAACGATTACGAGAAAAACTAAAACTACGGCCAAAACTACGCCTACGCCTTTTACTACTTTAGAGAAAGAAGGCCAGGAAACTCTTTTAAGTTCTGAAAAAACGTCTTTAATTCTTTTTCCCAATCCGGGCTTTTTTTCGTTTTTAACTGTTTTTGCTGCCATAATTGACCTCGAAAAAATTTTTGAGTTGCGCCGAATTTATCGGCGCAAGCGTTAGGAATTATTTAGATTCCTTGTGATCAGTGTGCTTTTTGCAGAAAGGGCAATACTTGGACAATACTAATCTGTCGGAAGTGTTGCGCTTATTTTTGTAGCTGTCGTAATTTCTGCGTTTGCATTCGGTGCATTCGAAAGTGATTTTCGCTCTAGATGTTGCCTTCATAACTGAAAACTCCGTACAAAAAAATTACACCCCTCTCGCGGTGTGCTAAAAGAATAACACGAAAAAAGGGGTGTTGTCAACCAATTTTACTTGATTTAGCGAAATTTTTAATTATTTTTGCACTTTTACTATTATATAATTATTACGCGCGCTAATTTTTTGGCTTTTACCCACGTTTAATTCTCGCCGCGATAGACTTATTTTTAATATGGGCTAAAATTTATTCTACGGTTGCAATCGTTCTACCAAATAGCGCATATAGCCCAGCCTTTTTTAAAATTTCCGCGTTGACACCCCACCTGCATTATGGTATAATTTTAACGTAAAAAACGTTTTAAAAATGCGTTTTTATGCATATAGATAAGGAGCAAATTATGAAAAAATTAGTCAGTTTATTATTTTGCGTAACTATTGCCGCCGCATCCGTTCTTTATTTTTCCGCGTGTGGTCATAAACACGTTTGGGGCGATTGGCAAAGAAACACCACGGAGCATTGGCGAGTTTGCACCCGCAACGGCTGCACGGCAGAGGACCGCTCGGCTCATACCGAAGGCACTTGTTCTTCCTGTGCCTATGGCTTTAAGGTGCTTTCTTTCGGCTTTGACGAAGGGGGCGATACGGCGCACTCCGACTTTGCTAAAGAGGCGAACGTATGGTTCGCGCAAAAGGGTGAAGAGCTTGGTTTTAGCTATACCTTCGTAGGAACTGATTACAGCAAGCTTAACGACCAAACGCTTGCCGAATACGATATGGTTATGTTTTTAAACGACAGACCTTCTAACCACGACCAACAAAACGCATTGCAACGCTTTATGGAAAACGGCGGAGCTTGGATGGGCTTCCACTCCTGCGCGTTCTCTATGGAAGGCAATAACGAATATTGGACTTGGTATCAATCGGATTTCCTCGGCTGCGGACAATACGCCAGAAATACTTGGAACCCTACGTCTGAACCGCTTACGGTAGAAACGTTTGAACATTGCGCCACCAAAAATATGACGGAATTTACCTTTACTTCCGCCCCTTGCGAATGGTACGGTTGGGAATTTGATTTAAAGGCAAACGAGGACGTAACCGTTCTTCTCACCTTAAATCCCACTCAAGAAAACCCCGCAGGCGACCAACCCGACCCGAACAAACAATACGAAATTTGGTACGAAGGAAGCCACCCTATTGCGTGGGCAAACAACAACTATAACATGGTTTATATGAATTGGGGACACAACCTTCAGTCTTATAACAACGGCGCAGAAGGAACTAAGTCGAGCACTTTTAGCAGCGAAGTTCAAAATCAATTTATGCTCGACGCAATGTACGGACTTGTTCTAAATAAGGTAAACGCCCAATAATATAGCCCAACTAACGACTTTTTAAATAAAAAATACGATCTAATAAATAAAAAACAGCGAGTAAAAACTCGTTGTTTTTTAGGGCTTTTTTGACAATATAAAAGACTAACGAATAATTTTTCGTTAGTCTTTCTTTTTTCTTTGCAAAACAACTTTGCCCGCAAAATATAGTGTGCCATACCTACAAAGATTTTTCCACAAAGACGACAATATGATAAATTGGAATTTGTTTTATGGTTGATTATATAATTCTATCAATCGGTTAACTTCGTTAAGTATGGCAGTGGATTCTGCTGTATAATAAACATCAGATGCAGCAAGCCGTTGCCTTCTATAACATACCTCTCCTGTTGTTGATACGTAAAAATAGTATGAAACATCCGGTCGACCGTCCTTTCCTTGTCTGAAAAATGTTACGTTACACAAATAATCAAAATCTTCGGGCAATTCGTAGCCTTCGTGTGATTTTGTCAAGACAAGCGCGTCTGCTAAAGTAAACAATTCAATCATATCATCATAATCATATATCATTACTGTATCATTTGAATCGCATTTTATTTTTAAGTAATCAAAATTGAATTGTTCAAGCGACATTGAGCTGCTAAAGATAGTCAATTCTTGGGGTGCGCGTATATCGTTAGACTTGAACTTGCAACCCGTTATAGATAAACTAATGGGTAATAATAGTATTAAAGATAGAAATGCTTTTTTCATAATAATGCGCCTACCTCCTTCAAATTCTTATTTATCGTTATCAAAAGATTTTTTCATAAACTCAATTCTTGCCGCAAGTGCAGCTTTAGTAGTTTTCGCCTTTTGCACAATATCGAAGCCGTGCATAGTGCCTCTCGTTTCGTTAAGCGTAACATCAACACCTGCCTCGCACAACTTTTTAGCGTAGAGAATTCCATCGTCGTGTAAACAGTCAAATTCAGCGGTTTCGATATACGCTGGTGGTAAATAATCAAAAGTTTTGGCCTCTACTGGCGAATAGTAAACGCATGAAGGATTGTCTTTATTTACGTTAGTCATGGGTGCAATTTTGTTAGATAACTTTGAATTCCACATAGGCGTATCCGTATATTTTTTATTAGACTCACTTATGCCGCGCATATCTAAAAATGGATAAGGCAGCATTTGGAATGCAAACTTTATCGAATGATTCCTGTCCTTTGCCATCATACATACGCCTACTGAAAGCGTAGAACCTGCACTGTCCCCACCTATACCGATTTTATCAATATCTACACCGAAATTCTTTGCGTTTTCATATAAATAGCAAGTCGCAAAATAGCAATCTTCAAAAAACGTGGGAAATGGAAATTTAGGTGCTAAGCGATAATTGATAAACCAAACTTTACATCCAACTTCTTTTGCATAGAGCATTGCATTTTTGTAATGATACCCCGTCGCAGGTAAAACAAATCCACCCCCATGAATATAGATTAAACACGGCAATTTCTCGCTTGCATTTTTTGGAGAAAACAAAAAGCACTCTATCAGTTTACCGTCATAACTTTCAATTTCATAACGAAACGTATCAAGCGCCTTATCCCTATAAATAAATTTAGGCACTTTCATAAACGGCACGGCAATTTTTAAAAAGCCTTTGCTAATCGGTGGTTTGAATTTGTTAAATGGAAAAAATTCTTTATTTATATTATATTTTTTCATTGTTTTTCTAAATAAACTTATTACGCTTCGTTAACGATTTTTCCCGTCATATGCTCAATATTAAGGCAAAGAACGGCGGTGTTGCTTTTGAAATTTTTAATCTCGGTATTTATATACTCTATATCACTTGTAAATCGTTTAGAAAATTCCACCATAAGTTCGTCCGTCCAGTCGTCAACTATGTGAATTCGCCCGAATACTATTACACTTTTTATATTAAGCGACCAATGCCCGTCCTTGTGATAGCCATTATCGTAAACGCAGAACGAAACCTTATCGCTACTTTTAACCGCATCAATCTTATGCCCTACCTTTCCGCTATGGAAATATATCTTATTATTCACTTCTTCATAGTAAAAATTTATAGGTAAAGCATATGGATATCCGCCATCACCATTAACGGCGAGCACCCCCCTAAACCCTTGTTTTAATATTTCTTTACACTCGTCTATTGATAGCGCTTGTTTCTTTCTAATTAGTTCTCTAAACATAATAGTATCCTATAATTTTGGAATTTATCATTTGTAATACTTATCTATACCGCCATAGCCCACTATCATTTTCCCTTCACGAGTCTTTTTAATAAAGCTTTCAAGGCGTTTTTTGAACTCTGCGGGACGTTTTCTTGCAGCATCTACATAAGCGATGCGAATACGCTTGTAAGGCTCGGATAATTTCTCGTAGTTTTTCCACGCAATCATATCCGATTTTATCGTCTCAAGTATATCGCTTGGGAAGATATATGGGGCGCGAATGATGGGCAATACATCAGCTCTCACTCTTGGGTGAATCATACCGCGCTCGTCAAG
>JAGAMH010000148.1 GCA_017624815.1 Clostridia bacterium | reverse complement strand
TGAAAGCGTTACTGCACCCCTTATGCCAAAGCTTTGAATAAGTTCTTTAAATTCTTCAGACGTTAAATCGTCGCGAATAAGGCTTTGCAGTATTTTATAGTTATCGCCAGAAAACATAAATACTATCAAACCTAATACTATAACAACGGCAACGACAAGCGTTATTATTTTAATTTTTTTGTTACTTTTCATACTTTAGACCTAACATACGTAAATAAGTATTTGCCAATACTTATACAATATTATATCACTTGAAAGGGGATATGTCAAAGACATATTCTAACTTTTACCTCAATTTGCTTTTATAAACGATTTTTTTGCCGTAAAAATACGTTTGACTAATACGTTTTGATATGCTAAAATTTATTTATGGATATAAAAAACGAGCAAAAAATTGAAAAAGAACGGGTTGTTTTAGGTATATTCGGCTGTGTAATCACCGCACTCATAGGCGGTGCTATATGGTACGGGTTATATCAACTCGTTGGGTTTTTAGCCGTAATTTCCGCCGTAGTTATAGCGGGCGGAGCTAAAAGGGGATACGCTATTTTAGCAAAAACTTTTAGCCTTAAAGGTGCGGTTATTTCCACTATAGTAGCCACTCTAACGGTAATTTTGGCGTGGTATTTATGCGCCTCACACGATTTATTTGTGGTTTGGCAACAATGGATAGAACAGGGGATAGAAACGCAACCTATAACCTTTGGTAAAGCCATTATACTGTGTTTTGAAAAAGTCCTTTTATCAAACGCCGCCCTTTTATATTGGGGCGATTTAGCCGTCGGTTTAATTATAGTCGGGTTATTTTCTTACGACGCTTTTTGCAAGGCAACAAAAAATAAAAGTGCAATAAAATAGTAAATAAAAACGCTCACCTAAAATGGGGTGAGCGTTTAGTTTATTTTACAGTTAAAAAGGTATTTAGCGATTTTCCGTTAATTTTAGGTGTTACGGCAAGGCTAATAGTGCCAGGACCGCAATGCGCGCATAAATTAATAGGAATTCCACCTTTAATCATTTCGTATCCGTTTAATTTATTATAAACGTATTCGTAAACGTGGTCGTATACCCTTTCTTTTGCAAAGAAGGAAACTAACGAATAATCGTATTCTTCTATAGGGAATTCTGGTAGATAACTATCTACTTTTTCTATCAATGATTTTCTTATTTTTCTAGTCATTTCGCCCTTTTCTAGCTGACCGTCTTCAAGGTTAATTATGGGCGTTAACCCCAAAGTATTGCCTATCAAAGCAATGGCGGGGGATATTCTTCCGCCTTTTTTAAGAGCGGTTAAATTTTCGGGAATAAACAACATTCTCGTTTTGGGTTTTGCCTCTTCTACAAGCTTTACTATATCTTCGGGCGAAGTGCCTTTTTGCGCTTCGTCGTAAGCTAAAAACACGTAGGATAGCATAGGCACGGAAAAGGTATAAGAATCAATTATTGTAAGCTTTCCTTTAAAGTTTTGTTCCGCCACCGTTGCGAATAGCGAATACATGGAAGAAAGCTTGCTCGATATCGTAAAGTGGATAATGTGTTCGTAACCTTTTTTAAATAGGTTTTCAAAATATTCTATAATAACGCCTAATGGAGGGGTAGAAGTTTTTATATTCTTATTAGCCTTCATAGCGTCTTTAAGTTGTTCCTGGTTGATGGTTACGCCGTCTAAAAACTCTTCGCCGTCGATAATAACGTTTAGGGGGAATAAACTTATATCGTAAGGAGCAAAGTATTCTTTATTTATACTACAAGACGTATCCGTTGAAATTAATAGTTTCACTTTATTCTCTCCATAGTAAATACTAAATACATTTTAACATCTATTTGCACTATTGTCAATACCTTAAGCAAAAATTAAAATAAGATAATCAACGTTTTTGCAAGTTTTGTTTAATTTCTTCTTAATACTTGATTATTTTGTAAAAAGTGATATAATATTCTTACGTTAATAAGAGGTGTTTTATATGGTAACTGAAAATTTTACGGTAAAATTTGCCGAAACTGAACAAGAAAAGAACGCGGCTTACGCCCTTAGATATAACGATATGTTAAAGGAATACCGCCCCGAACTGCAAAATAAAAGTGGCTTAGATATAACGGAGTGCGACGCTTATGCAAAACAGGTAATATGTATTGACAATAAAAACGGTGAAGTGGTAGGGTGTTATAGAATTATAACCACCGATTTATTACCTAAAAATAAAAACTTCGTGTGCGAAAGCGAGTTTAATATAAGCGCTTTAAAAAAAGGAAAAGATAAAATTGCCGAACTTTCACGCGCGGTAATAAAAAAGGAATATAGAAATCAAGCCGTTTTAATGTTGTTGCTTAGATTTATAGTGCAGTATTTGCGCCAAAAGGAAATTCGGTATATTATAGGTGAAGCAAGTTTTTTAGGAACGGACAAAAATAAGCTTGTAAACGAGCTTTCTTATCTTTATCATAATTATTCGATTACCGATATGGATATTCCGTCTTTGGAAAAAGAACAAATAATTCCAATTGCAAACGAAAAACTTAATAAAGAAGAAATTAAGCGCAACTTGCCGCCCCTTATCCGTGCGTATTTATCGTTTGGTGCAAAAGTTTCGCTTCAAAGCTTTACGGATAGAGAATTTGGCAGCGTAGACGTGTTCGTGCTTTTAGATTCTACGGCGTATAACGTAGAATATTTAAATAGATTATTGCGCATATAACGGCTATATTATGTTTATAGGTGAAAAATAAGAACACTTGCCGACTGTTAATAACAAAGCGATATTTAATTTTTTTCATTTTGCCGTTTTACTTGTAAACGCGGCGGCAATATGCTAAAATATAAAGGTAATTAAAATAATTTATACGAGGTTTTTATGAGCGGATTTTTTGGCGTGGCTTCTAAAGAAGATTGCGTTTTCGACGTGTTTTTCGGTACTGACTACCATTCCCATCTCGGCACTCGCCGTGCAGGACTTGCAGTATATAGTCAAGAAAGCGGTTTCGAAAAGGCAATTCACAGCATAGAAAACGCACCTTTTAGAACGAGATTTACTTCCGACTACAATAAAATGAAAGGCAATTTGGGTATTGGCTGTATTTCCGACTTCCAAGCGCAACCCATGCTCGTTCGTTCGCAACACGGTACTTATGCAATAACTACCGTTGGAAAAATAAACAACACCGAAGAGCTTGCAAAAGAAATGGTGGATAGCGGCACTCACTTTTTTGAAATGAGCAACGGCGAAATTAACGCAACCGAACTCGTCGCTTCGCTTATAAATACCAAGCAAAATTTTATAGAAGGTATTCAATACGCCCAATCCGTTTGCGAAGGCTCTTTAAGTATGCTAATATTAACGCCAAAGGGCATTTACGCGGCAAGGGATAAGCTCGGAAGAACGCCCATATCCTTAGCCCAAAAGTTAGACGCGTACTGCGCAAGCTTTGAAAGTTTTGCCTATCTTAATTTAGGTTATAAGCCTTTGCGTGAACTAGGCCCTGGCGAAATTGCAATTATAACCCCTACGGGCGTTAAAACTTTAGTTGCTCCCGGCAAGGATATGAAAATATGTACCTTCCTTTGGGTATATTATGGTTATCCTTCTTCTTCGTACGAAGGTTTAAGCGTAGAAAAAATGCGTTATAACTGCGGTGCTCAACTTGCTAAGCGCGACGACGTTAAAGTAGA
>JAGAMH010000021.1 GCA_017624815.1 Clostridia bacterium | reverse complement strand
TATAGACAATTTTTCCAACTCTTCCCCTAAGAGTGTTCAAAGGGTAGAAAAAATTACGGGTAAAAAAGTAAGTTTATACGAAGGCGACGTTCGCGACGAAGTAGTTTTAAATAAAATTTTTAGCGAGCATAAAATTGACTGGGTTATTCATTTTGCAGGCTTAAAGGCGGTTGGCGAATCGTGCGAAAAACCCGTTGAATATTATAATAATAATTTATACGGCACACTCGTATTAATAGTGCAAATGAAAAAGCACGGTTGCAAAAAAATTGTATTTTCTTCTTCTGCAACCGTATACGGCACACCTGAAAAACTTCCCTTAGACGAAAAGTGCAAAACGGGCGGAACTACCAACCCTTACGGCACAAGCAAATACTTCCAAGAAATCATGCTTGAAGACGTTTATAAATCGGATAAAGATTGGACTGTCGTTTTATTAAGATACTTCAACCCCGTAGGTGCACACGAAAGCGGACTTATAGGCGAAGATCCCAAAGGTATTCCCAACAACTTAACGCCTTTTATCGCAAAGGTTGCAATAGGCGAACTTCCCCAAATAGGCGTATTCGGCAACGACTATCCCACGCCCGACGGAACGGGAGTAAGGGACTATATTCACGTAGTAGACCTTGCAAAAGGACACGTCGCGGCTATTGATAAAATAGAAAGAGCAGGCGTTTATACCTACAATTTAGGTACGGGAGTCGGCTATTCCGTACTCCAAGTTATTCGCGCGTTTGAAAAGGCTTGCGGAAAAACGTTGCCCTACGCTATAAAGCCGAGAAGAGCGGGTGACATTGCAGAATGTTACGCCAACGCAGATAAAGCTTTTAAAGAACTTGGTTGGAAGGCGGAACTCGGAATAGAAGAAATGTGCTCGTCGCTTTGGAATTGGCAAAGCAAAAACCCCAACGGATACAAAGATTAATCTTAACCCCAAAGGCAAAAACCTTTGGGGATTTTTTTATAAAATTTAAAGCGCAACGCGTCAATCGTCATATCTCGCCCCTTTTCGACATAATATTTAATACTTTATTAAAGGGGTGGATTATGTGGGAATACATAGAAGAGAGAATAATATGTGAGGCGGAATATATAATTCAAAACAATTGCACCGTTCGTGCTGCGGCAAGTTATTTTAACGTAAGCAAGTCAACCGTTCATAAAGACGTTGCCGAAAGGTTAGAACAAATAGATAAAAATTTGTATTTAAAAGTGAGAAAAATTTTAGATAAAAACCTTTCAGAAAGGCATATTCGCGGGGGAATTGCAACTAAAAACAAATATTTTAACGCAAAAAAGAAATAATTTTCATATAATTTTAACAAAATTTTTAAACGCATAAGTTTGAAAACGTAGCATAACTGTGTTATAATATAAAAAAATAATAAAATTTGGTATAATTATGTCGAAATTATTAGGCATAGACGTAGGCTCAACTACCGTTAAAGTAACTGTAATAGACGAAGAAGGAACGCTCGTCTACAAGTCCTACGTGCGCCACTTTGCTAAGGTGAAAGAAACCGTCCTTAGCGAGCTTTACAACGTAAAACTAAAATTTTCGGGCGAATTTTCCGCAAGTGTTACTGGCAGCGCGGGATTGGGCTTATCTCAACGCAGTAAAATTAACTTCGTTCAAGAAGTTCAGGCTGCGTTTATAGCCATACGCAAATATCACCCCGACGCCGACGTCGCCGTTGAACTTGGCGGGGAAGACGCAAAAATAATTTTTATTACAGGTGGAACGGAACAACGCATGAACGGCAGTTGCGCTGGCGGTACGGGAGCGTTTATCGATCAAATGGCAACGCTTTTAAACGTAAGCGTTTCTCAAATGGACGAGCTTGCTTTGTCTGCAGAAAAGGTTTATCCCATAGCTTCTCGTTGTGGAGTGTTTGCAAAGTCGGATATTCAACCGCTAATAAATCAAGGCGCAAAAAAGCAAGATATTGCCGCGTCAATTTTTCAAGCCGTGGTCGATCAAACGGTATCTGGTTTGGCGCAAGGCAGAAAAATTAAGGGTAAAGTACTCTTTTTAGGTGGTCCGCTCTATTACTTAAAGGCGTTAAGAAAAGCCTTTATAACAACCTTAAAATTATCCGAAGAAAACGCCGTATTCCCCGAAAACGCCCCTTGCTTTATGTCGATAGGCGCGGCGCTCCACTCAGCTGCCGTAAAAGCAGAAAGCATTGACGATATTATTTATAGAATTGAAAACGTAAGCGAAAGCGACGAAATAGTAACGGGCGAACCGCTTTTTAATAGTAAGGAAGAATACGCCGAATTTGTAAAACGCCACCGAGCAACCGACTTGCAATTTCAAGAACTTGAAAGCTACTCAGGCGACGCTTACCTTGGAATTGACTCAGGGTCAACCACCACAAAGTTAATATTAATTACTCCCGATTGCAAAATTTTATATTCGCACTATCAATCGAATAACGGACAACCGTTAGACGTTATTATATCAAAATTAATAGAGATTAATAATCTTTCTCAAGGCAGAATAAAAATTAAAGGTAGTGCAGTAACTGGCTACGGTGAAGATTTAATAAAAGCCGCAATAAAAGCGGATTTGGGAATCGTTGAAACGGTTGCGCACTTTAAGGCGGCACTTCACTTTAATCCCAACGTGGATTTTATAATTGATATTGGCGGACAGGATATAAAGTGCTTTAAAATTAAAAATAAAGCCATAGATTCTATAATGCTTAACGAAGCGTGTTCTTCCGGTTGCGGCTCGTTTATTGAAACGTTTGCAAAGGCTATGGGAATGCCCGTAAACAAGTTTGCAGAAATTGGCTTATACGCAAAGCGTCCAGTAGAATTAGGTTCGCGTTGTACCGTGTTTATGAATAGTGCCGTAAAGCAAGCGCAAAAGGAAGGCGCGGGCGTAGACGATATCTCGGCAGGGTTATCTTCGTCAATCGTTAAAAACGCAATTTATAAGGTTATAAGAGCGTCAAGTTCAAACGAGTTAGGCGAAAACATAGTAGTTCAAGGCGGAACTTTTTTAAACGACGCCGTGCTTCGTTCGTTTGAAAAGGAAACAAAAAAGCACGTTATCCGTCCCGGTATTGCGGGGCTTATGGGCGCGTTTGGTGCGGCACTATATGCCAAGGAATGCGTAGTTGGCGATAGTACTACCATAAATTTTGATAATCTTAAAAACTTTACTTATACGTCGAAATCAATAACTTGTAAAGGCTGTACGTCTAAATGCAACGTAAATATTTTAACCTTTAACGACGGCACTAAATATATATCAGGCAACAAGTGTGAAAGGGGCGCAGGGCTAAAGGTAGCTCCTTCCGACTTGGATATTTACGCCTATAAGCAAGCGCGATTACTGGAAAATTGCGAAGGCGGTTCGGGTGAAAAGGGAACGGTAGGGCTTGCACTGCAACTTGGAATGTACGAACAACTTCCCCTATGGTCAACCTTTTTTAAGGCGTTGGGCTTTAAGGTCGTTCTATCAGAAAAATCTTCTCGCGAACTTTATTTTAAAGGTCAACATACGGTAGCTTCGGATACGGCTTGTTATCCTGCAAAGCTAATTCACGGGCATATAGAAAGCTTGCTTGATAGCGGCGTAAACTTTATATTTATGCCGTGCGAAAGTTACAATTTAGATGAAGGGTGTTCTACAAACCACTATAATTGCCCCGTGGTTGCTTATTATCCCGAACTTTTAAAAGCTAATAACGAGCGTTTAAATAGCAGCAATTTTATAATGCCCTATTTAGATTTAAATAACAGAAAAAACACTTCGTTAAAGCTTTATAACCTTTTTAAAAAATATTCTATTACAAAAAAGCAAGTAGAAAAAGCTTTAAATTTGGCGTTTAAAAGTTTATATTCTTATCAAGCCGACGTTCGCAAAAAAGGCGAAGATATTTTAAATTCGGCGGCAACTATGGGCAAACAAACGGTAATTTTAGCCGGTAGACCCTATCATTTAGACAATGAAATTAACCACGGAATAAACAAACTTATAACCTCGCTTGGCTTAGCCGTTTTATCGGAAGACGCCGTTTTTGATAAAGGCGATTTGGTAAAGGTAAACGTGTTAAATCAATGGACTTATCACGCAAGATTATATCGCGCGGCAAACTTCGCTTGCAAAAATAAAAACGTAAGCTTAGTGCAATTAGTTTCTTTTGGCTGCGGATTAGACGCGATAACTGGCGACGAGGTGCGCTCTATTATGGAAAAGAGCGGCAAGCTTTACACTCAAATAAAAATAGACGAAATTAACAATTTGGGCGTTGTTAAAATTAGGCTAAGAAGCATGCTTGCTGCCGTAGAAGAAGCAAAAAAGAACAAGGAAAATTAAATGAAGGAAAAACAAAAGCAAGTAGTTGATTACACCGACGATTACCCTCGTTGGAACGATTCAATGAAAAGTACGCACAAAATTTTAATACCCGATATGTTGCCTTGGCATTTTGCTATTTTAGAAGAGGTTTTAAAGCTTGAAGGCTATAACGTGGAAATTTTAAAAAACTCTTCAAGAGCTGTTATAGACGAAGGTTTAAAGCACGTTCATAACGATACTTGTTACCCCTGTTTATGCGTAGTGGGGCAGTATATCAACGCCTTAAAATCGGGCAAATACAATTTAGATAAAACCGCCGTTTTAATTAGTCAGTCGGGTGGTGGATGCCGTGCTTCTAACTACGTTCCGCTTATAAGAAAGGCTTTAAAGGCAAACTTTCCGCAAGTTCCCGTAATTTCTATAAATTTTTCGGGCTTAGAAAAAGGTAATTCTTTTAAAGTTGGCGCATCTCTTTTATTAAAATTTGCCTTTGCCATATTTTACGGCGATTCACTCATGTGGTGTTATAACCAAACTAAGCCTTACGAAAGGGTAGAAGGCGAAGCGGATATCGCCCGAGAACGCGCGCTTAAATATATCGTTGAAAGGTTTAAAATTGGTAAATATAAGTCCTATAAAAAAATTAACGCCGAAATAATTGATATATTTTCTAAAGTAGAACGTAAAGACGAAGTTAAGGTAAAAGTAGGTATAGTTGGCGAAATTTACGTTAAATACGCATACCTTGGCAACAATCATTTAGAAAAGTTTTTACTTTCCGAAGATTGCGAACCGGTAGTTCCCGCGCTAATGGACTTCGTTATGTATTGCATAGTAAACGTAATAAACGACGCAAAGTTATATGGCAGAAAAACTATTGCAACGCCCGTGTATAAGCTGTTATACAAAATTTTGCACGGCATGCAAAAAAATATTATAAAGCAGTTTAAAAAGCAAGGCTCTTTTGAACCTATTCACGATTTTGAACATCTTCGCTCTTGCGCCGACAAAGTTATAAATCAAGGCGTTAAAATGGGCGAAGGTTGGCTTATTCCCGCCGAAATGGCAGCTCTTGCCGAAACTGGCGTGGAAAACGTGGTGTGCGCTCAACCTTTCGGGTGTTTGCCCAATCATATAGCGGGAAAAGGAGCGATAAGAACGCTTAAAAACTTATATCCAAACGAAAACGTCGTTGCGGTAGATTACGATCCTTCTGCAACTAAAGTTAATCAAGAAAACCGCATTAAATTAATGATAGCAACCGCAAGGGAAAACTTGAAAAAACAATGATATTATTAACGCTTTATATAATTTCAAAAATAAAATATAAGCGTTCGCTAATGTCAACGCTCGCCGAAATTTATTTAAAACTTACCAAAGATAAAAGTTCTAAGAAAAAGGCGTATAAGCGCTTAATTAAGTTAAAAAATAAAAAAGAAAAGCCCTATTTTATTCCCAAAAATATAAGGTTTAAAGTAAGCGTTTTTCGTTCTATTTTTGAAAACACCCCCATATATACCCTAAACAACGGTGATAAAGACAAGGTAATTTTATATTTTCACGGCGGCGGATATCAAAGGCAACCACTATATTTTCATTGGCGCTTTTTAAATAAATTGGCGCAAAACACAAACGCAAAAATAATAGTTCCCATCTATCCCAAAACGC
>JAGAMH010000147.1 GCA_017624815.1 Clostridia bacterium | reverse complement strand
CGGCAGTTCTTTCGGGCGCGGCAGACGTGGGTTTTTGCGGACCTGAAGCCGCACTTTACGTTCTTATCGGGCAATCTTCCGACGCACCTAAAGTTTTTGGTCAGCTAACCAAGCGCGACGGCAGTTTTTTAGTGGGAAGATTTGACGAACGGCAAAACTTTTCTTGGGATAATTTAAGTGGAAAAGAAATTTTAGCCGGTAGAAAGGGCGGCGTTCCCGCAATGACTTTTGAATACGTTTTAAAACAAAACGGCGTAAACGCAACGCTAAATTACGACGTTGCTTTTAATATGATGACATCTGCCTTTGAAAGCGGAATCGCCGATTATTGCACCATGTTCGAACCTTCCGCTTCGGAATATCAAGCGGCAGGTAAAGGCTATATTGTTGCATCCGTAGGCGAAAAATCGGGTGAAATTCCCTACACCTGCTTTATGGCAAAACAGAGCTATATAAACGAAAATGCCGATAAGGTTGAAGGTCTTTTAAGGGCTATTACAAAAGCCGTTAAATTCACCTTGGAAAACTCGGCGCAAACGGTTGCCGAATACCTTACCCCCTACTTTGACGGAACGAGCCTTGCCTCAATTAAAACCTCGGTGGAAAACTATAAAAAAATAGACGCTTGGGTTAGCAATATGGCAATGAAGGAAAGCTCGTTTACCGCCCTTCAAAACGTAATTGAAAACTCGGGAGAGCTTGAACGCCGCGTTGCATTTAACGAACTTATTTTAACGGAAACGGCGAATAAAGTTTATAAAGAAATTTATGCTTGAATTTAAAAACGTTACTTTTATATATCACTCCAAAGAGGGCGAAACTACCGCAGTTGAAAAGCTTAATTTTAAAATTGAAAAGGGGCAATTCGTGGCGGTAATAGGGCCTTCTGGGTGCGGAAAAACCACCATACTTTCGCTTGCGGCGGGGCTATTAACCCCATCATATGGCGAAGTTATTAAAGGTGGCGGCGAATTTGGATATATGCTACAACGCGATGCACTATTCCCTTGGCGAACGGTTAAAGACAACATATTTTTACCTTTGGAAATTAAAAAGCGCAACACCTTGGAAAACAGAGAAAACGCAATTAAACTTGCGAAAAAATACGGGCTTGGCGATTTTTTAAATAAAACGCCTAAAGAGCTTTCGGGTGGGATGCGCCAAAGAGTTGCTCTTATTAGAACGCTTGCCGCAGGACCGGAGATATTGCTTTTAGACGAACCGTTTTCGGCACTCGATTACCAAACGAGGTTGGAAGTTTGCGACGACGTTCAAGCAATCATTAAAAACGAGCGAAAAACGGCGCTTTTGGTAACGCACGACATATCGGAGGCGATTGCCCTTTCAGATAAGGTTATAGTGCTTTCCACCCGCCCTGCAACCGTAGTTGCCGAACACGATATAAACTTTGGCGGAAACGTGCCTAAACACCGCAGGGAAAGCCCCGAATTTGCCTCCACTTTTGAAACGCTTAGAAAGGAACTTGGAATTTAATTTACGGTAATTACTTATGAAAAACAACGCTTACTCTGCGCAACACGCGCTGTACTTAAAAAAAATTAAGCGCAATAAAATTTTTATTAACGTTACGCGCTTTGCTATTTTAATTCTTTTTTTAGGAATTTGGGAACTGTGTGCTTCGCTTAAAATAATAGATCCGTTTATCACTAGCTCGCCTTCGAGAGTAATTAAAACGATAGGCGAATTAGCCGTTGGCGGAACGCTGTTTTACCATATTGGAATAACGCTTTTTGAAACGCTTTTAGGCTTTATTATTGCAGTAGTTGCGGGATATACCGCCGCCATTTTGCTTTGGCGCAGTCAAACGGCAAAAAAAATTGCCGAACCGTATATCGTCGTTTTAAACTCCTTGCCCAAAATTGCGTTAGGTCCGCTTATTATAATTTGGATAGGAACGGGCTATTCTGCAATAATATTTATGACCGTACTCGTTTCCATAATAGTTTGCATTATGAATACGCTTGCAGGCTTTTCTTCGGTAGACCCAACAATGCTTACTTTAATGAAAAGTATGGGCGCAAGCAAAACGACGACGCTTATAAAACTTTTAATTCCCGCCTCGCTCCCTTCGCTTATGAACACTTTAAAAGTTGCCGTAGGGCTTGCGTGGATTGGCTCGATTATGGGCGAATATATAGTTTCAAGAGCCGGGCTTGGTTATTTAATAGTGTACGGCGGGCAAGTTTTTAAGTTGGATTTGGTTATGACTGCAACCTTTATTTTATGCCTTTTGGCGGGCGGAATGTACGCAATAATTTCCCTACTTGAAAAACGACTTACAAAACTTTATTAAAAGAGATTGCGCCGCCGGCTTTTGCCGACGGCGCTTTCAGGGAGTATATAACGACTTACGTCGCAGAGTGTGAGCAATTTAAACGAAGTGCAAGTACTTTTAAGCGGATATTCCCCTTTTTACTAAAAGGTCAGCTCGTCTAATATACGCGCGCTGTGCTTCCCTTTCCTTTGTATTTAAGCCTTGCATATTATCTAATTCTTCAAAAATTTCGTCGGATGAACGAACGGGCGTTGCGCCGTTGCCAACCATTAAAAATTCTTCACCGACGTGGCGTTCTCTTATTAAAAGTTTTTGTCTTTGAATATATGCGGTAAAATTCATAATTTTTACTCCTTTTGCTTTTTACAATATAAATTATATATATTATACTTGACAGATATTGTCAGGTATGATAAAATTTTTATATCAATTTTTATATTTTTTTATAAAATATGCAAGGAGCTTTTATGAAATACCAAGTAATGGTAAAAATGTTAATGCTACTTTTGTCGAGAAGAAAGGTAACCGCCAAAGAAATTGCCGACAGATATTCCATTTCTACCCGTTCGGTTTATCGCTACGTTGAAGAACTTAACGTTTCGGGTATTCCCATAGACGTCGTTCGCGGCCGTTTTGGCGGACTTTGTATTGCCGATACCTTTAAACTGCCCGTGGGGTACTTTACCAAGGCTGAATACGACGCGGCAATTCAAGCTGTAAAAGCAATGCTTATGCAGGTCAACGACGAAAATACCGCGTCAGTTTTAGAAAAGCTTACCCGTCAAATGAAAAACGAGCGTAGAGATACACCCGTGTGCGGGAACATTATAGTAGACGGCAGCGCTTGGTGCGAAGGTAAACGCTTTTCGGAAAAAATGCAACTTTGCGAACGCGCCGTTGACGAAGGGTTAAGGCTTGATATAGATTACATATCGCGCGGGGGCGAACATACCCGAAGAATTATAGACCCCCACGTTCTTATTTTTAAAAGTAACGTTTGGTACGTTTACGCTTTTTGCCACACCAAGCAAAGTTTTAGAACTTTTAAAATAGGGCGTATTAAAGAAATTAGCTACACGGGAGAAACTTTTGTTAAAAAGCAATTTAAACGCGAAGATATTCCGCTTGATTTTTCCGATACGGTATCCAAAAAAACGCGCGTTACCTTAAAAATAGATCCCGAAAATTTACCCGACGTTGAAGAGTGGCTTGGCGTAGACGCAGTAGAGCCGCGGGGTAAACATCTTTACGCCGAAATAGATATTCCCGACAACGAAGCGTTAGTTAATAAAATTTTAAGTTTTGGCGGTAGCGTAAAAGTAGTTGCGCCCACTGAACTTAAAGAAAAGGTTAAAAAAGCGGCTAAAAACATTTACGATAACTTATAAAAATTGCCCCCAACTTAGCGTTGGGGGCTTATTATTTTAAGTATATTATGGGGCAATTACTCTTTTTCCACCATTAAACTATAACTGAAAGTACTGCCCTTACCGCTGTCGAAGTTGATAAAAGGCTTAAGAGTTATTTCTCTGGGTGCTGACGAAAAATCGTTAATACCCCACCAAGGCTCTACGCAAACGTAGTCGCCACCTTCTTCGTTAGACCAAAAAGCAACGACGGGGCAATCGGATTTGTAGGTATATCTATATCCGTCTTTGGTAGTTGCATAAATATTTCCGCCGCTAAGCGAACCCAACTGAAAGGTTTTACACTCGGCAAAAAACTTTTTGTTGGCAATGAATTTTTTAACCTTTTCCAACCTGAAGGCTGCATCCCTGTTAAGCGGATATACCAAGGGATTTTCTTCGTTTTCAAATTCAATAATAACTTCGCCGTCGGGCGCGTACATACCGGGATGTCCGCCAACGTAAAAGGGCATATTCCCTTTTTTTGATTTTACGAAATAAGTTACTTTAACGCAATTTTCTATAAGCTCGTAGCTTATTGCAAATTCAAATTCGTATGGATAGTTACCAAAAGGATTTTCTCCCGTTTCGTAGCCCAAGGTTATTTTAGTTTGCGTTTGCTCTTTTAAAGTAAGCGTTGCGTAACGGATTAACCCGTGTGATTTAAGTTCGTATCTTTTTCCGTTTGCTAAATACGGACCTGCATGCCCGATAATGGGAAAAATTACGACGTCTTGGCTTAACCAAAATTCGTTACCTTGCCACAATCTCTCTTCGCCCGTTTGCAAATAAATAAGCGAAGTCATGCTGCCACCCTTATCGGTTACGGTTAAACTAATTTGCTCGTTTTTAATATTATATAACATAATTACCCCTTATATATAGCTAAATTAACGGTTATTTACCAAGGTAAATTTTCGCCGCCTAAAATGTGAAAATGTAAATGGAATACCGTTTGACCGGCGTCTTCGCCCTGATTTACTATTAAACGGTAACCGTTTTCGCATCCGTTGTCTTTTGCAATTTGCGGAATTTTTGTAAGCATATATTTAACAGTTTCCGATCTATTATCGTCCATATCGGAAAATAGTTTAAAATGATCTTTGGCTATTGCTAAAAGGTGCACTTTCGCCTTGGGTTCAATATCTTTAAAAACGAACATCTTTTCATCTTCGTATACTTTAGCCGAAGGGATTTCGCCCTTTATTATTTTACAAAAAATACAATTATCGCTTAACATAAAACGCTCCTTATTTAAAATATTTCGGCAATAGCGCCGTCTTTATAAAGTTTAATAATTACCACGTCGCATTTACTGCCTTCCGCAATTTTCATAGGTACGTAAACCTTTATATAATTTTGCGTGTAGCCCGTGGTATATTCGCCGTCGTATTCTTCTGCAATAAAAGAAAGAACGTCGCCGCCGCTTGCCGCCGTTATATAACGCTCTTCGGCACTTTTTGCTTCGACAATTAATGCGTGTAATCTTTGGGCTTTTACTTCGGGATGAACGTCCTTCATTTTAAAAGCCGCCGTTCCTTCTCTCGGCGAAAAGGCAAAAGCGTGAACGCGCGCAAAACGCGCTTCGTTTATAATTGAAAGGGACTGATTAAAGTCTTCTTCCTCTTCTCCGCAAAAACCGACAATAATATCCGTGGTTATTGCCGCTTGGGGGAAATAATCGTAAATTAATTTGCACTTTGAAAGATATTCTTCCCTAGTATATTTACGGTTCATCTTTTGCAAAATTTTGTTAGAACCGCTTTGTAGCGATAAATGGAATTGGGGTGCAAAATCTTTAAGCCCCCTACACGCCATTAAAAATTCGGGCGTTATAACTCGGCACTCGATAGAGCCTAACCGTATACGTTTATCCACGTTGGAAAGCGCTTCTATTAAATCGCAAAGCGTTTTACCCTCGTAGTTATATGCGGATATGTTTATACCTGTAAGAACTATTTCGGGGCAGGATATTTTTTCAATTTCCCCCATAATATCTTCGATTGAACGGCTAGTTACCCTTCCGCGAAGATAGGGAATAATACAGTACGAACAAAAGTTGTTGCACCCGTCGGAAATTTTTATAAACGCCCTAGTTTTAACCTGTTTAGGGAAAGGCAAGTCATTTTCACACTCGCCCTCGATTAAATAACTTTCACGCACGGCGCTGATTATTTGCTCTTTTTTGCGAGCGCCGCAAACGAAAGTTACGCCCTTTTCAATAAATTGATTTTCATCCTTTTCCGAAGCACATCCGCAAACGAAAATTTTTGCGTCGGGATTATATTTTTTAACGCGCGCTATAAGTTGGCGACTCTTTTTTTCCGCTTCACGCGTTACGGCGCAGGTGTTTAAAACGTATAAATCGGCAAAGGAAAGCTCGGCAGAAACTTCAAATCCAAGTTCTTCTAAAGCAGCCATTATCGACGCCGATTCTACTTCGTTCACCTTACAGCCTAAAGTAAAAATTACCGCCTTCATTTAAGTTCTCCAAGCGAGAACGCCACTATTGAACACATTGTTATTGCCGCGGTTTCGGCACGCAATATGCGCTTACCTAAGCTGATGCCCGCAAAATTATAATCTTGTTTTGCCATTAAAAATTCACGCTCGGAAAAGCCGCCTTCGCTTCCTACCACGACGGCGCAATCGCCGTTTAAATTAGCAAGGTCAACGTCTGAGCCTGTTGCAAACTCGCAGGCGAAAAGCTTATTTTTATAATCTTTTGCCGAAGATAACGCTTGCTCGAATTTATTGAAGTAAACGACTTGTGGCGCAACTTGTCTTAAGCATTGCTTTGCCGCTTCCCTTGCAACTTTATTTAAGCGTTCAAGCTTATTTTCGTTCATATACGCAGAGCAATATTCCGAATTAAAAACGCCTATTTTCACCACGCCAAGCTCGGTTGCCTTTTGCACTACAAGCTCGGTTTTATCGCCCTTTAACGCACCGCAAATAAGGTAAATTTGTGTATTGGGTTCACGATTTTGCTCGTTTACCCCCATAATATGCGCTAACAAACGGCGTTTTTCAATTTTGGCAACTATAGCCGAATATTCTTTTCCGCTATTATCTAAAAGCACTATTTCAGCGCCTTCTTCTAATCTTAAAACGGTTTTTGCGTGAACGAACTCTTCACCTTCTAAAAGGACTTCGGTTACGGCGGGATATTCAATTTTATCTACGAAAAATCTTTTGGGTGCACTCATAAACGTTTAAACGCAACTGCGAACCATTCTCCCTTTCTTATTTGATTTATGCAAGTTAAATTTTGTTCTTTATAAGCTTTAAGAACGTCGTTTAACTTGCTTTCTATAATTCCGCTTAAAATTAGCACGCCTTTATTTTTTAAATTTTTAGGGATTGAAGGCGCAAGCTTTGCCAAAATATCGGCAGTTATATTTGCAAGCATTATATCGCCGCAAACGGATGCGTCGTCTAAAAGATTAGAGTGCGCAACCGTTACTTTATTTTGAACGTCGTTTAAAACGCTGTTGTGCTTTGCACTTTCTACCGCAACGTAGTCAATATCCGTTAAATACGCGTATTTTGCGCCCAATTTAACGGCGGATATACCCAAAATACCGCTTCCGCAACCAACGTCGATACAAACGCTTTCGGGAGTAATATATTGTTGTAAAAGCTCTAAACACATAGACGTAGTTTCGTGCTCGCCCGTGCCGAAAGCCATGTTGGAATCAAGCTTTACAATCTCTTCACCCGGCTGTTTTTCGTAAGCAATCCACTCGGGCACTACCACGATTTTTTTGCCAATATGAAGGGGGCGGAAGTGTTTACGCCAAATTTCTATCCAGTCGTCGCCTTCAATTTCGCGTTTGGTCATTTCAAGAGAGCCAAGCGGCAACGCGCCTGCGCAGTCAGAACGCAATACGTCGATATCTTGGCGAATTTCGGGTATGGTTTTATCGGCGATATCCGTTGCTATAAAGGCTTTTACCATAACGTCGCCCGATTTATCGGCAGTTAATTCCTCGTCCATATAGTCCCAATACATAACCTTATTTTCTTGCAAAGCTATAACGTCTTTAACGTCTGATATTGCTACGCCGTAGTTGGTGTAGCGCCACATAATATCGGCAATGAGTTCGCTGCCTTCCGTTGAAGTATGTACGGTTAATTCAATAAATTTCATAATAAGTCCTTAAAATATTCTCTACTTTTATATTTTACCATAGCTAAACTGCGTTTGCAAGTAAATTTATAAAAACACCCGTAGGCAATTTATTTTTACCTACGGGATTATATTACTTTTTTGCTAAATATTCTATAACGGCGTGAGCGGCAACGTTTCCTTCGCCTATAGCCTTGGCGTATTGATAAGGTCTTCCCGTGCAATCGCCTGCGGCAAAAACGCCCTTTATATTAGTTTTGCAGCTCCTATCCACCACTACGTGCCCTTCTTCTACGTTTAACCCGCGCATAAGAGTTGCAGGGGAAATTGCGCCCTTTAAAACGAAAAGCCCGTCTACTTCTATTTGGCTATCCTTAAAAATTAAGGCGTTTAACTTTAATCCGCCCTTAACTTCTTTGGGCATTTGCATAATTATTTTTGCGTTAGGCGCAGTTACGTTTACGCCCTTATATATGGGCATTACGTAGGCAGTATCCGCCAACGAACATAAATATTCAATTTCGTATTCGTAGCGTTTATCGGTGCACAATACGCCTATTTTTTTGCCTTTATACAAAAAACCGTCGCACGTTGCACAATAACTAACACCGCGTCCAACGAAGTTTTCTTCGCCTTTAACGGTCTTAATTTCTTCAACGCCCAAACATAAAATTACGGCTTTTGCCTCGTAGGTGTTATCCTTTGCCATAAGACCGAAATATTCGCCCATATCGTAAACGCCTGTAACGAGTTCTTCCGTTACCGTTAACCCCATTTGGTCAACGTGGTTTTTAAGCGCCCAAACGAACTGTTTACCCGTTACTTCGTTCAGCCCGGGATAGTTTTGAATAAGCTCTGCCTTTTCAGCCTTTTTTGATAAATCGGCGTTGCCAAACCAAATAATTTTTTTGTTGTGAATTTTTAAATTGATTGCTGCGGAAACGCCTGCAGGGCCGCTTCCTATAATAGCTACGTCGTACATAAATTGCCTTTACTTTATTTTTTTAAAATTATACCATATTATTTAATCTTTTGCAATACTCTAAAATATATTCTTAAAATTGACAACCACTAAAATCAATGCTATAATTTAATTACGAAAATAAATGATAAGGATGTTAAATTATGAAAGTTTTTAAACCCATTATTTTAACGCTACTTTGCGTAGTCGTTGGTTCGGCTGTTTTTTCAGGCTGTAAATCTCCCGACGAACAACCTAAAATAGAGTACGTGCAAACAGAAGAATTTTATTCGCAAGTTGCCTATTACGGTAACGACGAAAACGAAAGAACGAATACTTGCATGCGTATAGGTTTTTCGGTAAAAATGAAAGCCGAAACTTTAATAACTTTTCTCGGCGACCCCGAAGTGTATAAATTTGCCGTTTGCGAATCGCAAAACGTTTCCGATCCTTCAAGCGGATATTTACTAAATAGCGGTTGGCTTGAAACGGACGTTTACGCGTTGTCGCAAGATTGTTACCCTATGCCCATAATTGCAAGGGTGGACGGTGCTAAATTATCTAACGAAGAACTCGTTACCATGCATTCTCTGTTAAAAGTTGAAGGCGAAAAGATAGCACCCAAAACGGCTGACGACGGCGGCGAACTTACCGAAGAGGAATATTTGGCACAAATAGTGCATTTTGGAAGCGTTCCCAACCCTACTACTAATACCCGTATGCGAATAAGTTTTGCAATAAGAATGCAAAAGGGCAGCACCGTTAAATTTATAGGCAATTCCAACGAATATAAATGGGCGGTAGTTGAAGCGTATAATACAGCTCACGTTAACGGCTGTTTGGATTCCGGTTGGAATACGAGCTGGTCTTCCCCCAACGCTGACCACGTAATTAATATGGACGGCTCTTATCCCATTCTTACCGTAGCGAAAAAAGACGATTCCGCCCTTTCTAAAGAAGATTTTAAACAAATTCATAGTATGTTTAAGGTGGAAGGACAAAAATGGACGGAACACAACTTAGAACAAACGAGCGATTCTTCTATTAAAGCCGTTAACCATAGAGGATATTCTATGAAAGCGCCCGAAAATACACTTGCCGCTTATCGCGAATCGGCTCTTCACGGTTTTAAAATAGTAGAGTGCGACGTTTGGTTTACTTCTGATAATCAAGCCGTGCTTTTACACGACGAAACTATCGATAGAACTAGCAACGGTTCGGGTAAAATTGAAAACATGACGTTAAATCAGGTAAGACAATACGACTTTGGCAGTTGGAAAGACAGCGAATATATCGGTGAAAAAATACCCACCTTTAGCGAATTTATGGAGCTTTGCCAAGAGCTTGAATTGCACCCTTATATAGAGTTAAAGAGCGGATTGAGTTTGGAAAAGGCGCATTCGCTTGTAAATACCGTTAAAAATTACGGTATGTTGGATAACGTAAGTTGGATTTCTTTTGGTTCGGATTCACTTAAAAACATAGTTATTGCGTATAATAAGGCACGCGTTGGCTATTTAGTTAACGATGTTACTTCTGGCGTTATTTCAACGGCAAACAACCTTAAAACCGGTTACAACGAAGTGTTTATTGATTGCAACATATCCAAAGTAACCGAATCGGACGTAACGCTTTGCAAAAACGCAAGCTATCCTTTGGAAGTGTGGACGGTAAATAAGCCTTCCGACGTTTCCAAAATTGATTCTTACGTTAGCGGCGTAACGAGCGACTGGATGATTATTGGCGATTATCTTAAAAAATAATACTCTATTACGGCAAAATTTTTTCGTATAAAATAAAAATATGTTATCTAATTTCATTTTAAAAAAATATTGTAAAAACGGCGAAAACGTTACCCCAGAAACTCGGGCAAAAGTGGGGAAATTTAGCGGTATCTTGGGCATAGTATGCAACCTTTTGCTTTTTGCGGCTAAACTTACCGTTGGTATAATTTCGGGTGCGGTATCGGTTATTGCCGACGCAATTAACAACCTTTCTGACTCGGCTTCAAACGTAGTTAGCTATTTCGGGTTTAAAATGGCTAGCCGCCCCGCCGACGAAGAACACCCCTACGGCCACGGCAGATACGAATACCTTTCCGCCCTTACCATTTCTTTACTTATTATGGTTATCGGCGTAGAGCTTTTAAAAAGTGGCATAGAAAAAATAATAACGCCCACAAAGGTTGATTTTTCTTGGATAACCTTAAGTGTTTTAACAGTTGCAATTTTAGTTAAGCTGTTTTTATTCATTTTTAATAAACGGTTGGGCAAAAGCATTAATTCCAACGCGCTTATCGCCACTTCCGCCGATTCCCGCAACGACGTTATTGCTACTTCCGCCGTGCTTATTGCGGCAATCATTTCTCGATTTGCAGACGTAAATTTAGACGGCTATATGACGGTTGCCGTTGCGCTGTTTATTTTATATAGTGGTTTTACGCTTATTAAAGAAACGCTTAATCCGCTATTGGGGAAAGCGCCCGATAAAGAGCTTGTAGAGAGCATTAAACGCAAGATATTAGCCAACGAATGCGTTTTAGGTGCACACGATTTAATGGTGCACGACTACGGCGCAGGCAGACTTTTTGCAAGCGTGCATATTGAAATGTCGGCAGAAAACGACATTATAAAATGCCACGAAATTATCGACAATATTGAACGCGACTTTTTAAAAAACGATAAAATACACATGGTTATTCACCTTGACCCCATAGAGAGCGATTGCGGCGTAAGATCTGTTTTACAAAGCGCAGTAAAACAAATTGACGAGCGGCTTAGCGTGCATGACGTTAAAGTTTTAAAAGGCGAAGGCTTTACCAAAATAGTTTTCGACTGTGTTGCGCCCAAAGATTTTGATATATCCGACGAAAAGTTAATTTGCCTCGTTTCGGATAGCGTTAAAAAATATAACGCCGAATATCAATGTGAAATTACCGTTGATAGAAACTTTGCACCCGTAAACAAATAGGTTTATAAAAAAAACGCCCCGAGCTGCTTGCTCGGGGCTATTTATATTACTTATTAACTTTTACAACTTTGCCTGCAACGTATTTACGGTCGGGTTCTACCGCCTTTACGGGACCGCTATACGCGCTTACGGGTAACGGCGTATTGTTTTGCACGGGTGCATACGTTTTAGGTTGAACGGGTTGCACGTTGTTGGCGCAATATCCGCTAGTTAGTTTAAAAGGGCAGTCGGGGCAAGGTCTGCTTGCTACCGCCGATTCAACTACGGTATAAGTAGGCATAGCCGTATAAACGGGTTTTACGGGCGTAGATTGGGGTGCGTTTTTTACGTTTTTCTTATTATTCTTTTTCATACAAAGCTCCTTTACCGAATACCAACGGCAAAAATTAATACGCATATATATGCCTATATATACAGTTTAACATATATTGTTATAATTGTCAATATGCCTAAAATTAAAAATCGTTTAAAATTTATTTTTTTATGGTAATACTTTATTAAACGAATTACTTTTACGGCGTTTTTAATTGACATTTTAAACGTAAAAGCTTACAATATTGGTATGCAGATATGGCGGAATTGGCAGACGCGCTGGACTTAGAATCCAGTGGATTACCGTGCAGGTTCAACTCCTGTTATCTGCACCAAAAATAGAGAGGTAGTTTTTTACCTCTCTATTTTTTATTATGAAATTTTAACGCTTACTTTATTTAATTTTTAAAAAGCCTTTAATCATAATAAAAACTAAAACGATTTGGAACGAATCCAAACCGTTTTTTGCGTTGAGTTACTTTTATTTTAATAAACCCTTTCCTCCAATATTATACGGGGGAATTTTTTTGTAAACACTTGATAAATGTATTGCCGTTTGCTATAATTAAATTAATTTTTAAAGGGACGAAAAATTATGAAAAAAACGATAGTTGCATTAACAGGTGCAAGCGGCGCTATGGGCGAAGAAATTTTATATAGTCTTATGCACAAAAACGAAGATGTTTACGTTTGCGCATTTTTAAGAAGTTATAAAAAAGCCACGCCGTATTTAAAAAAGCTTTTAAAAAAATATAAAGAACGCATTTACACTTTTTACGGCGACGTAACCAATTTAGAAGACTGCAAAAAGCTTGTTAGTAACGCCGACTACGTTATACATTGCGCGGCGGTTATTCCCCCTAAATGCGACCATAACCCAAAACTCGCTGAAAAGGTTAATTTGGGCGGCACTATAAATATGGTGGATGCAATTTGCCAAAGCCCCAGAAAGGACGATATTAAATTTATTCACGTTTCAACTATGGCAACCTACGGCAACCGAACCTATCCTCACGTTTGGGGAAGGGTTGGTGACCCCATGATATCCGCCGATTACGACGTTTATTCCCTTTATAAAATTAAGGCTGAACGCTACGTTTTAGAAAGCAATTTAAAAAACTTTATATCGCTTAGACAAACGCTCGTTTTCCACAAGTATATGTTTGCAAATAACCTTAAAGACGGGCTTTTGTTCCATACGGCGTGGAATAGCCCCTTTGAGTCGGTTACGGACAGGGACAGCGGCGATTTGCTTGCCAACCTTATAGAGCGCGACTCAAACGGAAAATTAAGCGATTTTTGGAACAAGTGCTATAACGTAGGCGGCGGCGAAAATTGTCGAATTACGGGTTTTGACACGGTAAATGACGGATTTGCTCTTTTGGGCAAAGGCGCAAAAGATTATTTTAAACCTAACTGGAACGTTGCGCGCAACTTTGCCGGCGTTTGGTTTGCCGACAGCGACGTTTTAGAAGAAAAGCTAAATTTTAGAAAGGAAAACAACGCCGACTTTTGGACGCGCATGGGCAAGAAGTATTGGTACTTTAAATTTGGTAAAATAGTGCCTGCAAAGCTTATTAGTTGGGCTATATTTAAGCCTCTTTTTAAAAATACTAACGCGCCTAAATATTGGTATAACCACAAAAAAGACGGAAGAATTAAGGCCTTTTACGGCGGCTATGCCGAGTATGAAAAAATGGGCGAAAACTGGAATAATTTTAACTTAATTTGCGAAGGCAAAGCGCCTGACGGAAGCGTGGTTGATTATAAAAACTTAATTAACTTATCTTGGGCAACAGAAAACGGATTGCTTTTAAACCACGGCTACGACGAAAGTAAAACCGACGATAAATTATCGCTTGAAGATATGCGCACGGCGGCGGCTTTTAGAGGTGGAAAATGCCTTTCAACCGAATATATTGCGGGGGATATGCGCCAAAAACTTAAATGGCAATGCTATTTTGGACACGAGTTTTACGCCACCCCCTACACCGTTTTAAAGGGCGGTTATTGGTGTCCTTGCTGCGAACCTAAGCCTTGGAGCTACGGCAAAATTGCAAAGCACAGTCCCTTTTACGCACAGGTATATTACGACACCCACGATATAAGCGAAGAAAACGACGTATACCCCCTTTACGAAGGCGAAGACGATTTTATTGAGAACCTTAAATAATAACCCGTTAAAGCATTTTTGCATTGACAAAGGTATATAATTAACTTATAATATTTTATAGGTGATTAAATGAAGATTAAAGAATTTTTTAAGCGTATGCTATGTGGCGCGGCCATTGGTACGGCAATGATTATTCCCGGCGTTAGCGGCGGCACTTTGGCAGTTTTGCTTAACATCTACGATAAACTTATTAACGCAATTAGCGACTTAAGAAAGGACTTTTTAAATAGCTTTAAATTTCTTCTTCCCATTGTTTTAGGAGCGGGATTGGCAGTTGTTGCAATGTATTTCCCGTTAAGTTTTGCGCTTAAACACGCCCCCCTTGCCACCGTTTTATTTTTCGTTGGACTAATGCTTGGGAGCATGCCAAAACTTATAAAAGATTCGGCAAAGCTCGGGTTTAAAGCCTTTAACGTCGCATCTATAATTATTCCCTTTATTATAGTAATTGCAATAAGCGTAATACCCGCTGCAGTCCCTGATTTGGGAACTGTTGACCTTTCATCTACTATGAACGCAGGCAGTTATATTTTACTTGCCTTAGTTGGTATTTTAGCGTCTTGCGCGTTAGTTATCCCTGGTGTTAGCGGTTCTATGTTGCTTATGATTTTGGGATATTACCAACCTATTTTAGATACCGTTTCTACCCTTACCACCAACTTTGGACACAGCGTTTTAGTTCTTGCCGTATTTGCCGTTGGTATTATTTTTGGCTTTATTACCATTGCTAAAATAATAAAGTTTTTACTAGCTAAATTCCCCCGCGGCACTATGTGGGCAATCGTTGGATTCGTTATAGGTTCTTTCCCTGCAATATTTATAGTTTTTGCCGGTGAATACGGATATGCGAACGTTACTCCCATAGAAATTATTTGCGGCGTAATACTTGCAGTTATTGGCGCTATTGGCACTTATTTACTTACCCTTTACGAAGAAAAACGCAACGCAAAGTCCAGCCAAAAAACCGAATAGCTGGCACATATATTGCGTTCAATTAAAAAAATATAAAAATTTACGGAGATAATTATGAGCTTAAAATATTGCCCTAATTGCGGCGAAATAATTTACGACGAATACAAATACTGTCCTTATTGCAACGAAGATTTAGCCGTTTATACGCAAAATTTTAACGCAAACAACGCAAGCAAACTTTTAAGCGGATTATTAAACCTTTTAGGTGAACCTACGGTTAAAGAAATTTACACCACGAGAGCTGAGCCGCTGTCCTACGAAGACAGAAAAAAGCGCGCAAAATATAGCGTATTACAAGAAAAGTTTGAAAGTGCCAAAGCCGATTACGAATATCTTTTGACAAAAACCCCCGACGATTTAGATTGCTATATTGGAATAGTTCGCGCGTTATCAGAAAACTACACGAAACTTGAGGGCGAGGATATAGAAAAAGCCGTAAGAATAGTTAATAACGTAGTGGGTGAACGAGCTGCTTGTGAATACGACGCCGAATACGACGGCTTTATATATCGTAAAACGCAACACGATTTACGCGCCGATTGCGAAATTAACGATAACGAGTTAGTAAAATATATAGGAAATAAAAGCAAGGTTATTATCCCTGACGGAATAGTTACTATTGCCGTAGACGCCTTTAGAGAAAATAAAATTATAACCGAAGTAGTTATACCCAAGGGCGTTACCTCCATAGGTAATCAAGCTTTTTATAACTGCAACAATCTTGTTAAAGTAACTCTTAACGAAGGACTTAACGAAATAGGCGCCTATGCGTTTATGTGTTGCTCTAACTTAGCAGAAATTAATTTGCCTGAAGGGCTTAAAATTATAAGAAACCACGCTTTTGAAAGCTGCTACACTCTTAAATCGCTAAATTTACCTAACGGTCTTGAAGAGATAGGAGAAAGAGCTTTTTATAGATGCACCAATCTTGACGTTAAAATTCCAAACTCAGTTAATTTTTTATTAAAAGAAGCTTTATCCTATACTAAAATATCCGAGCTAACTATACCTGAAAATATAAAGCGAATAGAACCGTATTTATGTTATGGTTGCCGGTCTTTAACCAAAGTTTTATTCCATAAAAACGTAACGGAAATTAGCGCTTACTCTTTTATTAGCTGCGATAATCTAAAAGAAGTAACCGTATTAGAAAACTGTGCTATTGCAAGCACCGCATTTTTATCGACTATAGTAATAAATAAAACTCTTTAAAATAAAAAAAGCGTTGGACGAAAAATCCAACGCTTTTTTGTTTTGCAAATTTTAAGGCGGTGCAAACGCACCGCCTTTATTTTATTATTCAGTTTCCGTTTCTTCGGGATTTACTATGCTGTTAAAGTTTGCGTTAATTGCGGGGGACATATTTTTATAGTCCTTAACGCCCGTACCTGCGGGAATTAATTTACCGATAATAACGTTTTCTTTAAGGCCGATTAAGGGGTCAACCTTATTTTTGATTGCAGCGTCGGTTAATACCCTTGCGGTTTCTTGGAAGGATGCCGCCGATAAGAAGGAATCGGTAGAAAGGGCAGCTTTGGTAATACCTAAAAGCACGCGCTTTTGGAGTGCGGGCGTGCCGCCGTTTTCTATTGCCTTTTGGTTTTCTTCTTCTACGGTGAACATATCAACCGTTTCGCCGGGAAGAAGGTCGGTAGAGCCTGCAGATTCAATTCTTACCTTTCTAAGCATTTGACGAACGATAATTTCTACGTGTTTATCGTTAATGTCAACGCCTTGTGAACGGTATACCGATTGTACCTGTTCAAGTATATAGTCTTGAACGCCCTTTACGCCCGAAATTCTTAATATATCTTGAGGATATACCGAACCGGTGTTAAGTTGAGTACCGGGTTCTACCTTATCGCCTGCCTTAACTTTAAGTTCAGCGTTGAAGGGAAGAACGTAATCCTTTTTCTGTTCGCCGGTTACGGGGTCTTTAATAATAACGTGCTTTAAGTTGTCGCTATCGTCTAAGGATACTACACCAGAAACTTCGCAAAGCGTTGCACAACCCTTGGGTTTACGAGCTTCGAAAAGTTCTTCTACACGGGGAAGACCTTGGGTAATATCGCCCGTTGCTGCAATACCACCGGTGTGGAAGGTACGCATGGTAAGCTGAGTACCGGGTTCACCGATAGACTGAGCTGCGATAACGCCGACTGCTTCGCCTGCTTGTACGGGGGTGTTGGTAGACATGTTTTTACCGTAACATTTAGCGCAAACGCCGTAACGGGATTGACAGCTGAATACCGAGCGGATTGCAACTGCTTCTATGCCTGCGTCTACTACCTTTTTAGCAAGCTCGTCGGTAACGAAACCGTTCATAGGAACGATAACTTCGCCCGTTGCGGGGTTTTTAACGTCTTCGGCTACGAATCTGCCTTGAATTCTGTCTTCAAGTCCTTCGATAATTTCGCCGTTAGGTCCAACTATTGCTCTTACAACCATACCGCGGGGCTTTTTGCTACCTGCCATACAGTCGTCTTCTCTTACGATAACGTCTTGAGAAACGTCTACTAAACGACGGGTAAGGTAACCGGAGTCTGCCGTTTTAAGTGCCGTATCGGCAAGACCTTTACGGCCGCCGTGCGACGAAATGAAGTATTCAAGAACGGAAAGACCTTGTCTGAAGCAAGATTTAACGGGTACTTCTATCTTTTTACCTTGGGGGTTAACCATTAGACCACGCATACCGGAAAGCTGTTTCATCTGGTCGATTGAACCACGCGCACCGGAGTTTGCCATCATCCAAATGGGGTTGAACTTATCGAGCGACTTTTTAAGTGCGGAAGTAACTTCGTTCGTTGCATTATCCCAAGCTTCGATAACGGCGTTGTATCTTTCTTCTTCTCTTAAAAGACCGCGTTGATATTTCTTTTCGATTTTAAATACTTTTTCTTCCGTTTCCTTAATAATGCCCGTTTTTGCATCGGGAATGTGCATATCGAATACCGAAGTAGTGATTGCGCCGACGGTTGAGTATTTATAGCCGAGAGTTTTAATTTTGTCGAGAACGTCTGCCGCTCTGGGAGCGCCGCCCGTTTTAAAGCAACGCGCAACGATTTTACCGAGTTGCTTTTTGCCTACTGCGTCTGCTCCGCCCAAGAATTCGTCAGCGATTTCGTACTTGAGATAATCTTCAAGCTTTTCGCGTTTAACGAATCCTAAGTCTTGAGGGATTTCGTTATTGAATATAATTCTGCCGACGGTGGTTTTTACGATACCCGTTACGCTTTGACCGTAGAAAGGCGAATTTTCGTCGTTTACGGTTACGTTGCGGCGAACGTAAATTTCGTCTTGCATGTGAATATTTTTGGTTTGGTAAGCCATCATGGCTTCGTCTTCGGAGATATACGCGCCAGGTACGTATTTTTCAGCGCCTTCGTCCGTTTCTGCACATTCGTAATATCTTGCGCCGCCCCAACGATAGAACTTTCCTTCTTCTCTTCTTAAAATGGTAAGATAATATGCACCGATTACCATATCCTGTGCGGGTTGCATAACGGGCTTACCGTCGGAAAGTTTTAAGATGTTGTTGGTGGAAAGCATTAAGAATCTTGCTTCCGCTTGAGCTTCGATGGAAAGAGGAACGTGAACTGCCATTTGGTCGCCGTCGAAGTCAGCGTTGAACGCCGTACATACCAAGGGGTGAATTTTAATTGCTCTACCTTCGATAAGAACGGGTTCGAAAGCTTGTATAGACAAACGGTGCAACGTAGGAGCACGGTTTAAAAGAACGGGGTGTTCTTTAATAACGTCTTCTAAAACGTCCCAAACGAAAGGTTTAGCCTTTTCTACGGTACGTTTTGCGCTTTTAATGTTGTGGCATTGACCGCTTTCAACGAGCCTTTTCATTACGAAAGGCTTGAAAAGTTCGATAGCCATTTCCTTGGGTAAACCGCATTGATAAAGCTTTAATTCGGGACCTACTACGATAACCGAACGGCCGGAATAGTCTACACGTTTACCTAAAAGGTTTTGACGGAAACGGCCTTGTTTACCGCGGAGCATTGCGGAGAGAGATTTAAGCTCTCTGTTAGAAGGACCGGATAAAGCCTTGCCGCGACGACCGTTATCAATTAAAGCATCTACCGCTTCTTGGAGCATACGCTTTTCGTTTTTAACGATCATATCGGGAGCGCCGAGTTCCATCATTCTCTTTAATCTGTTATTTCTGTTAATAACTCTACGGTATAAGTCGTTGATGTCGGAAGTAGCAAATCTGCCGCCGTCGAGCTGTACCATAGGACGGATGTCGGGGGGAAGAACGGGAAGCACGGTTAAAATCATCCATTCGGGGCGGTTGCCGCTCTTTCTGAAAGATTCTAATACTTCGATACGTTTAACGGCTTTAACTCGCTTTTGACCTGCTTGATTATTATCGATAATCTTTTTGGTTTCTTCGCATTCTTTATCAAGGTCCACCGCCATTAAAAGTTCGCGGATGGCTTCTGCGCCCATACCTACTTTAAGGCCGGTTACTTCGCTTTCGCCGTATTTTTCTTCAATTTCTCTAAGTTCTTTATCGTTGATAACTTGCTTATATTCGAGCGTAGGGATCGTACCGGGATCGATTACAACGTAAGAAGCAAAATAAATAACTTGTTCTAACGCTTTAGGGCTCATATCCAAAACCAAACCGATTCTGGAAGGAACGCCTCTAAAATACCAAATGTGGGAAACGGGAGCTGCAAGCTCGATATGTCCCATTCTGTCACGTCTTACTTTAGCACGGGTTACTTCTACGCCGCACTTTTCGCAAGTTATACCCTTATAGCGAATACGCTTATATTTACCGCAATGACATTCCCAGTCTTTCATGGGTCCAAAAATTCTTTCGCAGAATAAGCCGTCGCGTTCGGGTTTTTGCGTTCTGTAATTTATAGTTTCGGGCTTAGTTACCTCGCCCTTGGATAGTTCCCTGATTTTTTCGGGAGAAGCTACGCTGATTTTAATAGAACAAAAATCGTTTAATTCAAACATTTAATAACCTCCCTATTAGTCCTCGTCCTCTTCGTCGATATCAAAATCGTCGATATCCGTTTCTTCGTCGAATAAGCTAAACTTGTCGCCAAGGTCGTCATCATCGTCGAAGTCGTCTTCGTCGTCGCCAAAGAGTTCCTTACCAACGAAGTCGTCTTCGTCGTCAGATTCGAAAATCGAGCCGAGTTCGTCGTCCTCGTCTTCGTCGTCGTCAACGGTAAGATCAAATTCTTCGGGTTCAGATTTGTCGTTTTCTTGTTCTTCGCGAACTCTGGAAACGGGCGTGTAATCGTCTTCGTCGTCAAGTTCTCTAATAATGAGTTCTTCATTATTTTCGGTTAATACCTTAACGTCGAGTGCGAGCGCCTGTAATTCCTTTAATAATACTTTAAACGCTTCGGGAATACCGGGTTCGGAAATATTGTTGCCCTTTACGATAGATTCGTAAGTTTTTACACGGCCTGCGATATCGTCCGACTTAACGGTTAATATTTCTTGTAAGATGTGAGCTGCGCCGTATGCTTCGAGCGCCCAAACTTCCATTTCACCGAAACGCTGTCCGCCGAATTGCGCTTTACCTCCGAGGGGCTGTTGAGTAACGAGCGCGTAAGGACCGATAGAACGAGCGTGGATTTTATCGTCTACAAGGTGGTTGAGCTTAATCATATACTGTACGCCAACGGTAACTCTGTTTTCGAAGGGTTCACCCGTTCTGCCGTCGTATACTTGAATTTTGCCGTCAACCTTCCCTTCGGGGTTGAGTATATTATTTTCTTCAAAGAGTTTTTTAATGTCTTTTTCGGTTGCACCGTCGAATACGGGCGTTGCAATTTTCCAACCGAGTTGTTTACATACTAAACCTAAGTGAACTTCGAGTACCTGTCCGATATTCATACGGGAAGGAACGCCGAGGGGGTTTAATACGATTTGAAGGGGAGTACCGTCCGCAAGGAAAGGCATATCCGCTTGAGAAAGCACGCGGGAAATAACGCCCTTGTTACCGTGGCGGCCCGCCATTTTGTCGCCGACCTGAATTTTACGTTTCTGCGCAATATATACGCGAACGAGTTTGTTTACGCCGGGGGAAAGTTCGTCCTTATTTTCGCGGGTGAATACCTTAACGTCTACTACTATACCGCCTTCGCCGTGAGGTACTCCCAAAGAAGTATCTCTAACTTCTCTTGCCTTTTCACCGAATATTGCGCGGAGAAGTCTTTCTTCGGGGGTAAGTTCAGCTTCGCCCTTAGGGGTAACCTTACCTACGAGGATATCGCCTGCCGAAACTTGAGCACCTATTCTTATAATACCGTTTTCGTCTAAGTCTTTAAGTGCGTCTTCGCCGACGTTGGGGATATCACGGGTGATTTCTTCTTCGCCGAGCTTAGTATCTCTCGCTTCAATTTCGAGTTCTTCGATATGGATAGACGTAAATACGTCGTTTTGAACGAGTTTTTCGGAAATTAAGATTGCGTCTTCGTAGTTGTAGCCTTCCCATTCCATGTAGCCAATGAGAATATTTTTACCGAGCGCAAGTTCACCGTTGTTGGTTGCGGGACCGTCGGCTATAATTTCGCCTGCTTCTACTCTGTCGCCGGTGTTTACTATGGGACGTTGGTTTAAGCAAGTGCTTTGGTTGGAACGTTCAAACTTTTTAAGTCTGTATTCGGTAATAAAGCCGCTGTCTTCTTGAACTTTGATAAGGTCGGAGCTAACGCCTACTACTACGCCTGCGTTTTTAGCGCATACCATAACGCCGGAGTCGCGAGCAATTGCACCTTCTATACCGGTTGCAACTATTGCAGATTCCGTTTTCATAAGGGGAACTGCCTGACGTTGCATGTTCGAGCCCATGAGCGCACGGTTGGTATCGTCGTTTTCAAGGAAGGGAATAAGCGCCGTAGCAACTGAAACGAGCTGCTTGGGAGAAACGTCCATATAATCCATCTTTTCGGGAGCTAATTGAGTAATTAATTCCTTATGACGGCAACCGATATGTTCGTTTATGAAGTGGCCTTCTTCGTCTAAAGGTTCGTTTGCCTGAGCAACGATATACTTATCTTCTTCGTCTGCAGTAAGATAGTCTACGTGGTTAGTTACGTAGGGAACGCCGTTTGCGTCCTTTTCTACCTTTCTGTAAGGCGACATAATAAAGCCGTATTCGTTAACGCGAGAGAAGGTTGCAAGCGAGGATATAAGACCGATATTTTGACCTTCGGGGGTTTCGATAGGGCACATTCTGCCGTAGTGCGAGTGGTGAACGTCGCGGACTTCGAACGTTGCTCTGTCGCGGTTTAAACCGCCGGGACCGAGTGCGGATAACTTACGCTTGTGGGTAAGTTCTGCAGCGGGGTTGGTTTGGTCCATGAATTGAGAAAGCTGTGAAGAACCGAAGAATTCGCGGATAACCGCAGATACGGGGCGAACGTTTATAAGGCCAGAAGGAGTAACTTCCATAGCGTCTTGCGTTGCCATTCTTTCTTTTATAAGCTTTTCAAGTCTTGCAATACCTATTCTGAGTTGGTTTTGTAAAAGTTCGCCAACCGAACGCACGCGGCGGTTGCCGAGGTGGTCGATATTGTCGATAGTACCTATACCGTATTGTAAGTCGATATTGGTAGAGATAGACGCTACGATATCGTCAACGGTAATGTGCTTGTGGTTGAGTTTTTCGATAATGGGCTTAATTGCCTTCTTTTCGTCGGCGTCAAGTTCTTCTTTATCGCTTTCTAAAAGCATGTTCATCACCTTACATGCTGCAACGAACTTGTTTCTTTGTTCCCTTCTCTTTTCTCTGTTCTTCTTATCTTCGGGACGTTCGTCTTCCGTTTCGTAAACTTCTTCGGTGTAGTAGATAGAGTTAATTTCGTTAATAAACTTATCTGCAACCGCTTCAACGGGCATAGACTTACATTCTTCCGCAATTACTTGCATAAACTTGAAGTTAGGATAGTAAACGGTGGGAAGAAGTCCGAATATCTTGGGATTTTTGTTGGATAACGCTTTAAAGTTAACCGTATTGTTTGCAATAATTTTGTGCTTAATTTCGCCTTGTTCGGGGTCGGAAACTAAAACGTAAACGGTATTAACGCCTGCGTCTTGAATTTCAACTGCCTTTTCTTCGGAAACTACTTCACCCTTTTGCGCCAACAATTCACCAGTTTCGGGGCTGAAAATATCTTCTGCAAGTTTGCAGCCGGGCAAACGGTATGCAAGGTTGAGCTTTTTGTTAAACTTATAGCGACCAACCTTTACTACGTCGTATCTTCTAGGGTCGAAGAAAAGGTTGTTTAAGTGCTGTTTAACGGAAGCTTCGGTGGGAACTTCACCGGGACGAAGACGTCTGTAAAGTTCAATTAAACCTTCGGATTCCGATTTAGTGGTATCTTTTGCGATAGTGTTATCTATCATTTTGTTATCGGGGAACAAGTCTAAAATTGCTCTGTCCGAACCAAAACCTAAAGCACGCAATAAAACCGTAGCGCAGATTTTACGTTTTCTGTCTACGTGTACCCACATTACGCCTTGAGCGTCTTGTTCTAATTCAAGCCACGCGCCGCGGTTGGGAATAACCGTGGTGTTATACATAGCTTTACCTGTCTTGTCCACCGTTTTTGCGTTGTAAACGCCGGGCGAACGAACGAGCTGAGAAACGATTACACGTTCTGCGCCGTTGATAATAAACGAGCCGGAATCGGTCATTAAAGGGAATTCGCCCATAAATACGGGTTGGTCGATAACTTCGTCTTTTACCTTGTTTACGAGGCGGACGGTTACGTGCAAGGGAAGCGCGTACGTTGCGTCGCGGTTTCTGCATTCCTTTTCGTCGTATTTAGGGGTTTTGTCGAACCAGTGATTTAAAAAATACAGTTCGTAGTGGTCGGAATAGTCGGTGATGGGAGAAAAGTCTTCAAACACTTCGGCTATACCTTCGTTGATGAAAGATTCGTAGCTGGTTTTTTGAATTTCAACTAAATCGGGGATGTCGATTACTTCGTTGATTTTACCGAACTTTTTTCTTTCAGTTTTGCCATACTTGTGAACGGGTAAATTCATTTAAGCAAATACTCCTTTTGGCTTTCGCCTTTATTTTTATTTTCACATTTTGGCGATTATCCGGATATATCTTTTCACCGGAAAAAATCTAATGTTACCGTAATTTAGCGCACCTTTTAGGCGAGTGCGAACGCCGCTAAAATTTTTTAATTTTTGCACTTTGAACAAAATTTTTTAAACTCTTGACAAGTTTTTTATTTTTACCGAATTTAAAAAAATTTTTTTATTTTACCTTTTGCCGCCTACTCACTTTACAAATTAATAATTATAGTGTATAATTTGCATTGATAAAGCGGTAATTCGGG
>JAGAMH010000146.1 GCA_017624815.1 Clostridia bacterium | reverse complement strand
CACTACTTGGTACTCGTGGGAAAGGTTCAGGTTATGCGCGGGTTGGAAAAGGTAGTTTTAAGCGATTACGACCTTTTAACCGTTTCTAAGGAAACAAACTTCGATATCTACGCGTTAGAAGAAAGCTCTATACTTATGTTCACGTCTTCACCTGCCGAAAACGACAATCTTTCCGACGAACTTGCAAAACGAGTGCAAATGGTAGAAGAGAAAGATATTTACCTTAAAGGGCATGATTTGCGCGTGGGTAATTACGCAAATATGATTATGCACTATCTAATACCCGAATACGATTCTAACGACTGTTTTTTGGGTGGGGCTTATCACGACGTAGGTAAATGCCAAATAGATGCAGATTTACTCACTAAAAAGGGTATGCTAACCCAAGACGAGTGGGTAGAATTAAGAAAGCACGCAATATATTCTTATAAATTAATAGAGCCGAAATTCGGTGCGCGCGCAGCGTTTTTTGCCCGTTGGCACCACGAACGCTTAGACGGAAGCGGCTATCCCGACGGAATAACTGGCGATAAACTGCCGTTAGAAGCAAAAGCCGTTGCCGTTGCGGACTATTTCGATTCGCTCGTTTGCCGCAAAAATAGGCACGAACGCCATACCGTAAAAGAAGCGCTTACCATTTTAGATAAACACGTCAAGGCTAAAAAGCTTGATAAAAACTGTGTAATAGCGTTAAAAGAGCTTATAAAAAGTAAACATATAGACCCCGAAATTAAGTAAAACGCTTGCGCCCAATCGGCGCAAGCGTTTTTATAAAATAGGTTATAATTTTATAGTAAAAAATGAATAAGTATTTACTTTTTTGGATTATTATGTTAAAATAAGAAGTATGGAAGCAATTTACGATATTTTTATAGGTTATCACGGAACTTTCGACAAAAACGGAAGTTATCAAAAGGCGAAAGAGATTGCCGACTATTTAGAAGAAGGCGGCTATTGCGTTTATTTGCACGGCTATAAGTGGAATAAAAATTATCCCACTCATAAAGAAACGCCGTGGAACTGCACGTGGGAACGCGTTTTAGAATCAAAGGCGTTTTTGCTCGTGGTAAACGACAACGTTCACGTTAAAAACGGCGGCATGCTCGGCAACGACGAAGGTGAAGTTTCGCAAATTCGCAAAGAAACGGAAACGTTTGATAATTTAGTAAATAGAGGCGAGCGTAATCTGCACGATTTTAACATATATTATTGCGGCAAATTAACGGATGAAAAGAGCTTTAAAAACTTTACCGAAGCGTTATACAGTCCGCTAACTGCTGGACACAATTATCTTTTGCAAAAGCACGCCACCGAGCAAGACGTTTTTGCGTGGTTGAAAGAGCGCAATATTAACCCTTCGGGCGAAGCGGCAAAACCCGTTCAACCTAAGTTTAGTTACCGCGCCCCTTACGATAACGATTTTGTAAAGGTAGTGGAAGGTAGCACTTTTACCGACGTTTATAATAGAGCGTGTAGCGTTGCCCGCAAAAGCTGCAATAACTTAATTATAGTTTTAGACGCGTTAAAAGAAGAGTTTATTCAAAATTATCCGTTTGAAGAGGCTTTAAAAAAAGCAAAGGTAATTATGGGCAACAAGCCCGATAATCCCGACGAGGAGCGGGAAATAGAATTTTCGCTTTATCACGGCGACTATATTAAATATCAGCACGAGGGTAAAACTTACGACGGATATTCTTACGCTTTAGAAGAATTAAAGGGTAAACACACTTCGCGCAGGTCGCTTATTTCGCTTATAAGCACGCAACACATTTACAAAAGCGGCAACACTCAAATACCTTCGTATATGCTTTCACAATTCCAAATCCGCAACGACGTTTTGGTAATAAGCGAATACTTTAGAGCAATAGAAGTTAAGGGCTTTTTGCCTACTAATATGGCGGAAACGTACGTAATGGTAAACCGCATTTTAGAACAAATACCCGATATTAACCGCATAGTAGTGGCGTATCATTGTTTCGACGCATACGTTTCCGACGTTCCTAAGTCTAGCTTATACATACCTAAAATGGACAGAAACGGTGCGCAATACGACATAACTATCGCAATAGCTCAAAGCGATTACGATAAGATTATAGAGCTATTAACCGATAAGCTCAATTCTAAAATTTACAATCTTTATTCGGGCTTTGAACATTTACGTAACGGCATTAAGAGAATAAAGGTAGCAAATCACCAAGAGTTAGAAAACGGCTTGGTGGAAATTATTAACAAGTGCAGAACGTTAGAATGTTTATATGAAAAGTCTAACGATCCCCAAGAAGAAATGATAAAGGTCATTGCGGAAATGATTACTAAAATTATTAAAATTTTTCAGGATGGTGGAGTAAATGGACGTTAAAGATTTTATAAAAAAACAAGAGGAATTCGACGATAAATTCGATTGTTTAAAACGTTGGAATAAAAAAATAACGCAAGATAATTTAGACGTTTTAGGTTATTTATTGCTTGCTGCTAGCGGAGAGATAGGCGAAGCGTGCAATATTGCCAAAAAGGTTATTCGTGGAGACTGTCCTTTAAGTGAAAAATACGACCACTTGTCGGAAGAAATCGTAGACGCTTATATTTATATCGTAAAACTTATTAATCAACTTGGTATAGATTTAGAAACGGCTTACGAAAATAAAATGAAAATTAACGAAAAAAAGTTTGGAGAAAAAGATGGAAAAAGGTAAATTTATAGTATTTGAAGGTATAGACGGAAGCGGCAAATCCACGCAAATAAAATCTCTTGCAAAATATTTAACTGCAAAGGGAATACCTTGCTATATAACTTGCGAACCTACCGACAGCCCCTTTGGCTCGCTTATACATCAGTGTATGACGGGTAGGGTAGAAACGGACGATAAAACTATTGCGGGGCTTTTCGTCGCAGATAGATTAGACCATCTTTTCAATAAAAAGAACGGTATAATAGATAAAATTAACAGCGGTATAACCGTGCTTTCCGATAGATATTACTTTTCTTCTTACGCATATCACGGCGCGTTCATGCCCATGGAGTGGGTAATAGAGGCAAACCGCCTAAGTGCCGAAGCGTTAAAGCCCGACGTTAATATTTTTATAGACGTAGAACCTGAAGTTAGCGTTGAAAGATTAAAATCGCGCGGAGCAACCGAAAGATACGAAAAGTTGGAAAGCATGCGCAAGATTAGGGAAAAATATTTTGAAGCGTTCGAGCTTTTAAAAGATAGCGAAAAGATAGCGATAGTTAAAAGCGACGTAGACGTTAAGGTTACCGAAAAATCGGTTAGGAGCGTAATTGATGAGCTTTATAAACTATAACGCAATAAACGAAATTCATATTGAACTTTCTTCCCGTTGTCAGTTAAAATGTTTACATTGTTCAAGCAATAAAATTATAACAGAAAACAAAACGGGCTATAGTATTAGCCAACTAAAACCCTTTTTAAGCAAGTTTAACGAAAAAGGTTGCCACGTTTATATAACGGGCGGAGAACCACTTTTATCACCGAAAATTTACGAACTAATAACCCTTTGCAAGGAGCTTGGATTTAGCGTAGGACTTTTTACAACCTTTAACGTAAACGAAGACGTTAATACCGTTTTGCAAAAGTTAAAGGATTGCGGACTTTCCGATTTTTACCTATCGCTCTACGGCAGTAACGCCCCTTCACACGACTATATTACGGGGGTAAAAGGTTCTTACGATAAAAGTATTCAAGCAGTAAAAGCGGCGAAAAATTGTAATATAGACGCAAAAATAAACTTCGTTCTTTTAAAAACTAACCTTTCAAACTTATCGGAAATATTAAAGGATTTAGACCGTTTAAATTGTGCCGAAATACGCATTTTAAAACTTGTAAAGCACGGCAGCGCGGTGGAAAATTGGGATAAGATAGGAGTGGAAGAAGGCGAACAGGTCGATAAAGTTATTTCCGTTTATCAAAACGAAAAGAGCTATAAAACCAAATTAACTTTTTCGGGCTTCCCCACTATAACGCAATGTCGCCCCTTTAAAAGCGACTTTAAATGCGGTGCGTGCAAAACGCTTTTATACGTTGATAACTACGGCGACGTATACCCTTGCGCTTCGCAAAAAAATGCAGAAAGCCGCAAAGTGGGAAGTATATTCACACCCGATAAAATAGAGTATTTAAGTAACGCATGTTGCGTTAAAAATTCAATTAAAGCATATATATGCTTGAAAT
>JAGAMH010000145.1 GCA_017624815.1 Clostridia bacterium | reverse complement strand
GAAGTTGCTACTCTTCTTTTAGCAGTTGCTGCAGTTCTTGGCGTTATTGCTCTTATCCCCGTTTTCGCAAGCAAAAAAGTTAAGAAAACGGCTAACGTATTCGCTTACATTATCGAAGTTTTAGCTCTTATCGCTCTCGGCGTTTTAGCTTGCTTGATTATTGCGGCAGAAGGCTTAGCAGGCGTTAAAAACAATATCGTTATTTTCGCAGCTTTAGCTGTAGTTCTTTTAATGCTTATTATCCAATCTTTCGGCTACAAGAAAGGTTCTGGCGTTATGAAGTTAGTTATGCTTCTTCTTTCCCTCGTTGCAACCTTATTCGTATTCGATGCTCAAACTTACGTTGCCAAAATCGTTAACCTTGACAGCATTTTCTCAACCGTTAACAGCTTAATTAAAACGGAATCTTCTTTCCTTAACGGCGCAACCGGTTTTGAAATTCTTAACACCCCCATTGCAAACCTTGGTACCGGCATGGTAATGGTAATTAACATTTGCGGTATCGTTGCTGCAGGTCTTACCCTTGTTAACTTGCTTTTCGATATTATCGGAATTGCATCTAACTCCAACAAATTCACCAAAATCATTGCTCTTTTCAGATATGGTCTCGTAGTTATCGCCACAGCGTTCGTAATCGTTATGAATTACGTTGACAACGCAAATTGCAGCGCTGGTTTATATATCTATATCGTAGGCGTTATCGCTCTTATTCAACTTATCATCTCCATCATTAGACTTGCTGCAAGCAAGAAAAAGAAGGGCGCAGTTGAAAACGTTGAAGTTGAACCTGAATACGTTGAAGTTGTGGGCGAACCCGTTTATGCTCCCGCTCCCGTTGTTGAAGAAGTTGTTCCCGTAGCTCCCGTTGTTGCTTACGAACCTTCCTTCAACGAACCCGCTCCCGTTGTTGAAGCTCAACCCGCTCCCGCTGTTCAAACTGTAAATCAAACCGTTGTTTACAACGTTACTAACATTTACAACGGACCTTCTGATAAGTTTATCGAAACTCTTACCGAAGACGAAAAAATTGAATTTAGCAAAATCTTCCTTGAAAAGGTTAACGGCTCGTTTGCAAACGTTCCCAACTACGTAGTTGACGGCGACAATGCAGACTTCTTTGCAGCTATATTCATTTACCTTGGTAAGTTCCGCGCTATGCTTTCCGACGGCTTAATGAACAAAATTTACAAACAACTCAGCGTTGCTGAATAATTAAAGTAAGCTAAAAGGCTTGAACGGATATCCGTTCAAGCCTTTTTTTATATATTAAAAAATTATTTAACTTTTATTTTTACACATATTTTATCGCCGTCGGTTAAAATGTCGCCCGAACATAAGCTTTTAATTATATAAAGTCCCCTTCCACTTTCGGCAAACGCGTCGGGTAATTGGGGCTTTGTTTGGGCGTTTTCCACCTTTCCGCCCGAAACGCTTATTTTTATAAAGCCGCCCGAAACTCCTCCTTCAAACACGGCCACATCGCTACAATGACGTATTACGTTTGAAATGAGCTCGCACGAAACTAACCGACTATCGAAAATATCTTCTTCTGATATTTGCAAATTTTGCAAATGCTCGATAAATTCGGTTAGCGCCTCGTTCATATTTTTTAAGTTGTCTACCTTAAAAGTTATTTTCAACTTAGTGCTTCCTTTAATTTTTCAACTATTCTTCTTTCCGCACGGGAAACGAACATTTGGCTTACGCCTAAAATTTTACCAACTTCCGATTGTGATTTACCTTGAACGAAGCGCAAGGTTACAACCTTTCTTTCCGTTTCGTCAAGCTTTTCTATTTCCGTTTTAAGCGATTCAAAATCTTCAAACTTTTCAAAGCCGTCGTATCTATCGGGAATAACGTCTAAAAGCGCGTTTTCGCCGTCTTCTGTTTTAACGGTAGAATCTAAACTTACGGGGGCTTTACTTTCCAACGCTTCTACTATATCTTCTTCGTTGGCGTTTAAAATAGCCGATAACTGTTTTACCGTGGGTTTTACGCCGTTTCGTTTATAATATTCGTTGGTCGCTTCCTTTATTTTAGACGCCAAAGCGTAAACTCGGCGCGGAAGACGAACGGAACGGGAATAATCGCGGAAATAGTTTTTTATAATGCCCGTAATGGTAGGCGTTACGTAGGTTGTAAATTTATTGCCCATATCAGGGTCGAATTTTTCAACGCCGTTTATTAGCGCTTCGGAAGCGACTTGAAACAAATCGTCGTATTCCACCCCTCTGCCAGTAAATTTTTTGGCAAGAATTTCCGCTACGTATATGTAGTTTTCAACAAGCTCGTTCCTTATTTTTATATCGCCCGTTTGACGATACAGTTTAAAAAGTTCGAGCGCCTTATTTTCGTCCATCATATTTTAAGCGTAACTCTCTTTATAACACCGTCGTTTTCTTTAATTTCAAATTCGGATACGAGCGCACCTATAAGCGCAAGGGATAGCGAATTTTCGCCCGAGCAAGGTGAACCGTTTAAGCCTTCAAGCGAGCATACTACGCCCTTTTCGGGGGAAAAGGTTACCAAAACTTCTTCAAAGCCGCAATTTTTTAAAATTAACGCGCTTTCAGTAATACATACTTTAAAATCTTCTATCGTGTCGATATCTATATCTACTATCGAACAAACAGAGCCGGCAACCAAACGGAGAGCGGTAAAATATTCGCTGTCGGAAAGATTAAATTTAAGGGTTATTTCTTTCATTAGTCTATCTCCATTATTCTATCGAGCGAGCAAATTTGGAAAATTTTTCTTATTCTGGGTTGAACGTTTTTTAACGATAAAACGTTGCCGTCTTGCTTTAATTGCTTTAAAATTTTAACGATTGTGCCAAGCGTGGTGCTATCGATAAAAGTAAGTGCAGAGCAATCGAACACGATATCTTTTTTATCGTGCGTGTAAATTGCGTGAACTTCCGCGTAAAAATCTTCTACCGTAGCAGCGTCTATTTCACCGCTTAAAGCAATTATTAATTTTTCTTCTGCAGATAATAATTTAACCTGTTGCATATTAATTCTCCGAAAAGTTCTTTCTATATTATATATAAACGCTTTTACACTTTTAAAAACGCTTATTTATATTTTAAGCGGAAAAGGGCAAGTTGTCAACGGGTATTTAAAAAAAAATGCGCTTATATGCGCATATGATTAACGTGTGAAAATATTTTCATTTGACAAAAGCACTTTAGTGTGGTAAAATATGGGTAATTTTTTAAACGGAGTTGACTAATTTGGATTTTAATGAAGCCCACCTTATAATTAAACACTCGCCCAAAATTTATAAGCTTGCGCGAGAGCTTGCCGCAACCGACATTATCGACCCTTCGCTTTACGACATTTACGACGTTAAACGCGGACTTAGAGATAGGAACGGCAAGGGCGTTTTATGCGGTCTTACCGAAGTTTCGGAAGTTACTTCTTGGGAAAACGTTGACGGCGTAAGAACACCTATTCCCGGCATTTTATGTTATAGAGGTTACAACGTTAAAGATCTTGTAAAACATTGTATTTTAGAAGACAGATTCGGTTTTGAAGAAACGGCGTTTTTGTTACTTTTTGGCAGACTTCCCACCAAAAAGGATTTTGAAGAATTTAACGAAATGTTGGCAGACTTTAGAGTATTGCCCCGTAACTTCGTGCGCGACGTTATAATGAAGTCTACTTCTAAAGATATGATGAATATGGTTGCGCGCTGCGTTTTAACTTTATACAGTTACGACCCCGACCCCGACAATACGTCGATTTCTAACGTGTTAAGGCAAAGTTTGCAACTTATTGCACAGCTTCCTATGATTGCGGCGTATTCGCACCGCGTTTATAAATATTATAACACAAACGACGGCTCTATGTATATTCATAAGCCCATTCCCGAATATTCTACGGCGCAAAACCTTTTGCACATTTTAAGAAAGGATAACAAATTTACCGACTTAGAAGCGAAAGTTTTGGATATATCTTTAATACTCCACGCAGAGCACGGCGGCGGTAACGCTTCTACCTTTACCACCCACCTTGCAACTTCTACGGGAACAGATTCGTATTCTTCTACCGTTGCTTCGTTAGGCTCGCTTAAAGGTCCTAAGCACGGCGGCGCTAACTTAAAGGTTTGCGAAATGTTTGATAACATTAAAGAGAATTTAAAAGACTGGTCTAAAGAAAGCGTTACTGCTTACGTTAAAAAGCTTTTAAATAAGCAAGCGTTTGACAGAAGCGGCTTGGTTTACGGTATGGGACACGCCGTTTATACCGTTTCCGACCCTAGAGCGGAGGTACTTAAATTATATGCAGGTAAACTTGCCGTTGAAAAGGGCAGAGAAAAAGAATTTGAATTTTACAACACCGTTGCGGAAGTTGCGGGCGAACTTATTGCCGAACAAAAGCACTTATTAAAACCCGTTTCTCCCAACGTGGACTTTTATTCCGGTTTCGTTTATTCTATGCTTAACCTTCCCAGAAGTTTAAACACTCCATTATTTGCAATTTCGCGTATTGCAGGTTGGTCGGCTCACCGTATGGAAGAGCTTGCCAATAGCGGAAAAATTATACGTCCCGCTTATCAATGCGTGCAGGATAGACGTGAATATATTCCTTTTGAAAAGAGATAATTTTATTTTAAAACCGCCGAAAGCAAACAGCTTTCGGCGGTTATTTTTAATATATTAAGG
>JAGAMH010000144.1 GCA_017624815.1 Clostridia bacterium | reverse complement strand
ATCGTTGAAACTGCAGATGCGATTTTGGTTTGCCCTAAAAATAGAGTGCAAGACGTTAAATTAGCGGTAGAAGCGTTAAAAGAAAAAGGGAAAGAGGAACTTTTATGACCGATTATAAAAAGGTTTATAACGAGTGGTTAACGTCTTCGGTGTTTGACGAAAAAACGAAAAACGAGCTCAAAGAAATAAAAGACGAAAAAGAAATAGAAGATAGATTTTACAAAAACTTAGCTTTTGGTACGGGCGGTTTGCGCGGTATTATAGGCGCAGGCACTAATCGCATGAACGTTTACACGGTTGGTAAAGCAACGCAAGGCCTTGCAAATTTTATCAACTCTCAAACTAAAAACGGCAGCTGCGTTATTGCATATGACAGCAGAAATATGTCGCCAGAATTCGCGCTTGACGCCGCTTTAATTTTATGTGCTAACGGTGTTAAAACTTACCTTTTTGAAAGCTTGCGCCCCACGCCTGAACTTTCTTTTGCGGTTAGAAAGCTTAACGCTACTGCAGGTATAGTTATAACTGCAAGCCACAATCCCCCCCAGTATAACGGCTATAAAGTATATTGGAGCGACGGTGGGCAAATAGTTGCGCCTTACGATAAATTAATAATTAACGAAGTTAATAAAATTGAAGATTTTGCCAAAATAAAGCGAGTGGAAGAATCGGCTGCCAAAGCATGCGGTTTACTAAATATCATCGGCAAAGAAATTGACGATGATTACATATCGGCAGTAAAAAACTTATCACTTAATCCCAACGTAATAAAAAGCCAAGCAAAGAAGGTAAAAATTGTATATACACCGTTAAACGGAACGGGGTTAATGCCTGTTACCCGTATTTTAAAAGAATTGGGATTTGAAAACGTTTGGGTAGTTGAAGAACAAGCCGAACCGAACGGTAATTTTCCTACACTAAAATATCCCAATCCCGAAGATCCCGCCGCTTTCAATTACGCTTTAAAGTTAGCTAAAAAAGTTGATGCTGATATCGTGCTTGCCACCGATCCAGATGCGGACAGATTAGGCGTTTACGCAAAAGATGAAAAAGGCGAATATAAATCCTTTACGGGCAATATGAGCGGACTTTTAATTGCCGAATACGTTTTGTCGCAAAAAAAGGAAAAAGGCTTATTGCCTAAAAATAGTAGAAACGGCGCGTTGGTTACTACAGTCGTTTCTTCTAAAATGGCGTATGAAATTGGCAAGGCTTACGGTTTAACCGTTATAGAAACTTTAACCGGTTTTAAATTTATCGGTGAACAAATTAAGCTTTTTGAAGAAGCAAAAGACAAAAACGACGGAAAACTTGATTGCGAAAAATACGCTTTAGAATATCTATTCGGATACGAAGAAAGTTACGGTTGTTTAGTTGGCACACACGCGAGGGATAAAGACGCAGTAACTGCAGTTTGCATGCTTTGCGAAGCGGCGGCTTATTATAAATCTAAAAATTTAACTTTATGTAGCGCAATGCAAAATATGTATGAAAAGTACGGATATTTTAAAGAAGATTTACATAGCGTTACGTTAACGGGCGTAGACGGAGCAGAAAAAATAAATTTAATCGTTAACGCTTTAAGAACTAATCCCCCCAAATTTATCGGCGGCAAAAAGGTCGTTGCACAGCGTGATTATAAAGAAAGCGTAAGGGTAGAATACGAAAGCGGTAATAAGCAGAACATTCTTCTTCCTAAAAGCAACGTTTTATATTTTGAACTTGATAACGACGGTTGGTGTTGCGTAAGACCTTCCGGTACCGAACCTAAAATAAAGTTTTATTTCGGCGTAAAAGAAAATTCTTTAATCTGCGCAGAAGAAAGTTTATTAAAAGTTAAAAACGATTTAATTAGTTTAGCAACGAAGGATTAATTTGTTATGTTAGATAACGAAATTATAAAACTTAAACCCGTATTTAAAGATTATATTTGGGGCGGCAATAAAATTCGTAACGTATTAAAAAAACATACGGGACTTATGACGACTATTGCTGAAAGTTGGGAATTTTCTACCCACCCCGACGGTGTTAGTTATATAGGAAGTGGAAATTTTGAAGGGAAAACCTTAAAGCAGTATTTCGATGCAGTAGGTTGGGAAGGATTAGGCGATTACGCTGTAGCTCGAAAACAGCTCCCTATTATGATTAAATTTATCGACGCCAACGAAAATTTATCAATTCAAGTCCATCCCGGCGATAAATACGCGTTAAAATACGAAAACGACAACGGTAAAAACGAAATGTGGTATATCGTTGACGCCGAACCCAACGCCTTCATTTACCTTGGTTTTATTAGAGATATTAGCAAAAAAGAAGTTGCCGAACGCGTTAAAAACGGAACTTTAGAAGATATTTTAAATAAAGTACCCGTTAAAAAGGGGCAGTCGTATTATATTCCTGCGGGAACGGTTCACGCAATCGGCGCAGGGTGCTTAATATGTGAAGTGCAGCAAGCATCTAACGTTACTTATAGACTTTACGATTACGGTAGACGTGACGTAAACGGTAAACCGAGAAAGTTACACTTAAATAGCGCGTTAAAAGTTTTAAAAACTAAAAAAACTTATTTATTTTCAAATAAAATAAACAATCTATTTACAGCTAGTAGCACGCGCGGTAAGCTTTTAACTCGTAACCAAAGTTTTAAAGTTACCCGCTACGACGTCAAAGATAGATTCTCTATATCGTCCACGTCGTTTTTATATAGCGTAATGGTCGTTGTTGACGGCAGAGGAAAGGTTAGCGACGGCGTTGAAGAAAAAGCTATAAAAACAGGCGATACTTTTCTTTTGCAAGATTGCCACGCTTTAAGTATTTCAGGTAATTGCGTAGTATTAATGATTTCAATGTAAACGGTGTATAATGAAAATAATTATAAACGGGAAATTTTTATCACAAAGGATTACGGGCGTTCAAAGATACGCGCGTGAAATATTATGTGAATTAGATAAAATTTGCACTAATTTATCCGTTGAATTAGTTGCCCCGCAAAACGTTGAGTTTCCAAATTTTAACAATATTAAATGCGTTAATTACGGTAAGCGTAGCGGTACGTTGTGGGAACAGTTAGATTTTGCAAAATACGTAAGAAAAAGTAAGGGTATTTCGCTAAATTTATGTAATTCAGCCCCGTTGTTCTGCAAAAAAATTGTAGTTATTCACGACGTTAAGGTTAAAGTACATCCCGAATATTTTAGTAAAAAGTTTGCGTTATGGTATAAAATACTCTTTAATAACGCTACCAAAAAGGCACGGCATATTATTACCGTTTCGCAATTTTCTAAAAGTGAGATAATAAAGCATTATAAAGTGCTCGAAGATAAGATATCGGTAATTTACAACGCTTGGCAACATTATTTAAAGGTTGAAGAAAACAATGGCGCTTTAGATAAATATTCACTTAACGCTAACGATTATTTTTTTGCAATGTGCAGTTTAGAACCTAATAAAAATTTAAATTGGATTTTAAACGTCGCAAAAAATAATAGCAATTGCAATTTTGCCGTGGCAGGTGGGTTTAATAAATCGGTATTCAGCGATAATAGTTACGATATTCCTAGCAACGTTCGCTTAATAGGCTACGTAAACGACGACGACGCTAAATACCTTTTAAAAAACTGTAAGGCGTTTTTATTCCCCACTTTTTACGAAGGGTTTGGTATTCCTCCCATAGAAGCGTTAGTTGCAGGCGCTAATAAATTAGTCGTAACGGATAGCGAAGTTATGCACGAAGTTTTAGGTGACGCACCCATTTATATCAATCCCAATAAGTACGATTATAATTTAAACGAACTTATAAGCGATAGCAAACCTATATTAAACGCAGAAGAAATTTTAAATAAATATTCTTGGAAAAAATCTGCCCAAGAACTATATAAACTGTTGATTAAATTATCCTAAAATTAATTAGAAATTAAGAGGATTTAATATGATTCCTAAAATAATTCACGCTTGTTGGCTCGGTAAAGCCGAAATGCCGCAAGATCAAAAAGAATACGTAGAGGAGTGGAAAAAATTACACCCCGATTACGAAATAAAAATCTGGACGGACGAAACCTTTAACGAATATTTAAACGATAGTCTATTCGTAAAAGATTGTATAAAAACTAAAAAATATGGCTTTTTAAGCGATTATTTCCGCTTCGTCGTTTTATATAAGTTTGGCGGCATATATATTGATACGGACGTAGAGCTCTTTAAAAAGTTAGACGACTTTTTAGATTGCAAAATGTTTATGGGTTATTTAGTTGACTCGTCAATAGGAACGGCGCTTATCGGCTCGGAACAAGGCAATCCCTTAATGAAAGAGTTTCTAGAAATTTTACAGTCCGACTACGAGAAAAAGGGTGCTTTTACCGTTAGCAATCATTGGATTACTAAATATTTTATCGATAATTTTGAAGATTTTAGACTTAGCGGCAAAAGGCAATCTTTAAAATGCGGTATAGAAATTTATCCTAAAGATTATTTTGAAAGATACCAAATTAATAAAAAGAGCGGTGGAGGATACGCGGAACATCATTGTTACGGCTCTTGGCGCGACGATAAATCAGTTCCGTTATATATAAGGATATTGAAAAAGATTTTGCCTCGCGGCGTCGTTTCTTGGTTAGGTCATATTCGCGAAAATAGAAAAACGCCCTATTATAGCGTGTATTTAAAAGATAAAAAAAGAAAAGTATGAAAATTTACGTAGCAACACATAAAAAGGCAGAAGTAAATTTGCCCAATAATTACGAATATATTCAGGTAAACGCCGAAAAAAATGGCTCGGTTTACAACCTTGCCGATAATATCGGTTCAGATAACATTTCCGTTAAAAACGCAAATTACTGCGAACTTACCGCAGCATATTGGGTGTGGAAAAACGATAAGGAAAACGATATAGTAGGGCTTGCTCATTATAGAAGATTTTTAACTACAAATAAATTTTCTTCATCTACCAAAAAATTCGTCAATAGCCCTAAAGTTGAAAAGATATTAACTAAATACGACTTTATCGCCACTAAAAAATATAAAACTAAAATAACGGTAAAAGAACACCTATTAGTTAGCGTTTGCGAACGAGATTTCGATATTTTAGAAAAGGTAATAAAGGAAGATTATCCTGAATATTTATCTGCGTTTAATACGGTATTTAACGGTAAAGAAAGTTATCTTTTAAATATGTTTATATGCAAAAAGGAATTGTGGGATAAATATTACGAGTGGTTATTTTCTGTTTTTGATAAAATGGAAAATTTCGTTGATATGACCGGCTATTCCGTGCAGGAACAAAGATTATACGGCTTTTTAAGTGAAAGATTATTTAGTGTATACGTATTAAAACAAGGTTTTAAAGTAAAAAGTTTTCCTACTCATATAGTAGGTAGAAGTTTATTTAACGCAGTATACAACAAAATTGCAAGGATTTTATTTAAAAAATATTAAGGAGAAATAAATGGGAGTATATTGTTCCGCATTCGCATTAACTATATTTTTTATAATTTTTGCGGAATATTGGTACAAAAAATGTGCGTCGTGTAAATACGCAAATTTAACTTGTAGCGATATGCGGTTTAAATTTGAAAAAGCTTTCGTTAGCGCCGACTATTTGGCTGATAAAAAAGCTTATTTACAATATAAAACTAAATATTTAATATACACGGTTTTAGCAATATTACCTTTATTTTTTATTGCAGCCGTTAGGTTTGACGTTGGAACGGACTATTTTTATACTTACGTACCCGAGTTTAATAATAGCTTACAAGGCGCAATGCCCTATTCCGAGTGGGGTTTTAACGTATTAATAAAAATTATTCAGTTATTTACTACTAATCCACAATGGTTATTCGTCGTTACTTCGTTAATTTACGTTTCGCTATTAATTAATACTATCGTAAAGTATTCAAAAGATGCGGCTATTTCAGTAATCGTCGTAATAATTTCGTGTTTTTACTTTATATCGCTTAATAACGTAAGACAAAGCATTGCAACTTTATTTGTTTTTGCAGCTTTCCCTTATTTAGTTGATAGAAAAACAATCCCTTACCTTGCCTATATTGCCATGGCGTATATGTTCCACGTTTCGGCAATTATAATGGTAGTGCCCTATGTAGTATTGCATTTTAAGTTTATTAAAAAGTATTTTAATTTTTTAGTCGTTTTGCTATTTGCGCTTATGCCGCTTTTATGTAAGCTTGCAGAAGTCGTTTTAATGAATACTAAATACGGTTACTATTTTGATTCTCAATACGATAACGGCGAAATTAACTGGCAGTTTTTCTTCGTTCAGTTTTTTGCATTTGCCTTTGCCATGTATTGTTCGCGCAATATTGATAAAAATGATAATCAAGCGTTCGTTTTGATTTT
>JAGAMH010000143.1 GCA_017624815.1 Clostridia bacterium | reverse complement strand
CCCCAAGGAAAACATTTTTGCATTAGAAAAATCACAAGTAAAAAGCTGGATTCTTTCTCGCTAAATAAAAAACGCGCCTTATAATAAAGCGCGATATATATTTATTTAAAAGCCCCAACCGAAAACCTTTTCGGTTGGGGCTATTTTTTATTTTTTCAAAACGGTGTTGTATCCCTTTCCGCGCTTAATGCACTTAGACACCCTTGAAAGCGTTGCCGAGGATATGTTGGTTTTTGCAATAACTTCGTCGTAGGTTGCCCCGTCCATAAGCATTTTAGCCACTTCTATACGCTGTGCCATTTGCTCTAACTCTTTATAAGTTAGCAAATCGTCGAAAAAGCTTTTACACTCTTCAATAGTTTCAATTTTTAAAATTGCGTCGTATAATCCGTGAACGTTAATAATTTCTTCAGTCATTTCTTCACCCCGTTAAATTATGAAATTATTATAAACCACAATTTCGATTTTGTAAATAGTCTTTTTTAAAATTTTTGATAAAAAAATTAAAAATATTATTTTACCGTTGAAAAAGTAAACGCAACGTGGTATAATAATAGTCGGCAAACGCCTAAAATTTATTTACAGGAGAAAAGTGATGTTGTTTAATTTACTCGCAGAAGGCGACCCCGTTATCCCCACCGTAGACTGGGCTGCCGTATGGGACGTAGTGGTAAATTGGCTTACCAGTACGGGAATAAAGCTCGTAATAGCAATAGTGCTTTTAATAATAACGTTTAAAATAATAAACGTTGTAACCAAGCGCCTTTATAAACGCTTACAGAAAAAGCACGCCGACGAAACTATTGCGCGCGTTGGCACGACTTCTTTAAAATGGTTTTTAAAAATTATAATTTTAGTATGCTTAGTTGGCTACGTTGGAATTGAAACGGCTTCAATTTCGGCAGTTATAGCCTCGCTCGGCGTTGGTATTTCGCTCGCCGTTCAAGGTACTTTATCCAACTTTGCGGGCGGCGTTATTATTATAGTTATGCGCCCCTTTAAAATCGGCGACTACGTTATAAGCAACGGCGTTGAAGGCACGGTTGAAGACATTAAGCTCTTCTATACCCACCTAGCCACGCCCGACAATAAAATGGTAGTTATTCCCAACGGAACGCTTGCAAACAACGTTATAGTAAATACTTCCGAAAAGGAAACGAGAAGGCTCGACTTGGTATTTAATATCTCTTACGTAAACGATACGGAAAAGGTTAAAGCTTTACTTACCGCCGTTTGCGCCGAATACGACTTGGTGTTTAAAGACCCCGCACCCTTCGTAACGGTTAGCCAACTAGGTGATAAAGCGGCTAGCGTTTTAGTTAGAATTTGGTGTAAAAACTCCGATTATTGGACGGTTAATTTCTACTTAAACGACAAAATTAAAAAGGTATTCGACGAAAACGGCATAGTAGTTCCTTACAACAAGCTTGAACTAACCGTTAATAATTCCAGCGAAAATAACGGCGAAAATACTTAATATTTGCCACATATTACCCACTCAATTAAATTTTAAGCGGCGGCGCAAGTTTGCGCCGCCGCTATTTTTACACGTTAATATTATCAACGCTTTCCACTTGAGGTTTATTTTTTGAATATAGAGTTTTTAAAAGAACGGGCGTTAATATAGAAGATACTAAAATAAGTAAAACCGTCATAATCATAAACTCTCCACCCAAGGCGTTAGCGCCCAAAGCCGTACTTGTTACCGACGCCGTTACTATAAGGGCAACCTCGCCACGAGCCATCATTCCAACACCGCCGATTGCACTTTCTTTAAAAGAATATCCAAACGCCTTACAAACTGCGCCGCAACCTATTATTTTGCCTAACAGACCCATTATTACCGCCAGCACGGCGAATAAAAATATACTGCCGTCAATTCCAGCGAAAGTGATACTGCTTATTCCTATATTCGCAAAGAACACGGGAGCGAAAAGCGTGTAGGTATTTACTTCTATTTTTCGGTCGATATATTCGCTTGCACGGTGCGCCGTTGATAAAACCACGCCCGCCAAAAACGCGCCCGTAATATCTGCAACGCCGAAAATTTCTTCCGCCAACCAACTGTAACCAAAGCAAACCACCAACGAGAATACGGGTAAACGGTGAGTGCTGGGGCGTCTTTTTTCAAGCCAATGGAAAATATGGCTTACTAAAAATCCTAGCGAAATAGCCACGATAAAAAAGGCTATAATCATAATTATAGTGCCGTATATGGTCGATTTAAACGCAGCAAAGCCCGAAAGTTGTTCCGCTCCTTGCCCTGTTTTTGCAACTCCCGTTACAACCGATAAAACGACTATACCTATAACGTCGTCGATAATGGCGGCGGAAACTATGGTAGTGCCCAGCTTGGTATTAAACTTACCCAACTCCTTTAAAACTGATACGGTAATTGCAACGCTGGTTGCCGTTAAAATAGTGCCTATAAACACGCACTTCATAATATTAGCCGTACCTAATCCGATACTATTAAACGGTAACGATATTAAAAAGCCCAAAGCCATGGGAATTACGACGCCCGCAACGGCGATTAATAAACTGGTAACGCCCGTATTTTTGAGTTCTTCTAAATTAGTTTCAAGCCCTGCCGAAAACATTAAAAGCAAAACGCCTATTTTAGAAAACGCATTTAAAAGGTTTGAATTTTTAACTGCAAACAAGGCGAAATATTTACCTGAAAGAGCAGCTTCTTCAAATCCGATTATGCAAAAATGACAAAATTCGCCAAAAATTGCAGGTCCTATTAAAATGCCGGCAATAATATAACCTAAAACTTGCGGTAATCCCGCCTTTCTAAGCCACAACCCCAAAACTTTGGTTGTTAATAAAATTATTGCAAGAATAAGCGCAAAACCGAGTGCGTTATCTAATAAAAACAAGTAATTCATAAAATTTACCTTATATTTTTTTACGTACACGCATTATACCACTTTGCAAGAAAAAGAGTTATTAAAAAAATATATTTTTTTAAAATAGCCTATTTATGTTTGCACTAAACAAAAAATTAAAAAAATTGCAAAAAATTTTTAAAAAAGGTATTGACAAATAAAAAATTTATGGTATACTAAAATCAAGAAATGAAAATATCCCACAAAAAATGTTAGCTAGCAACACTATTGTTGGATATCCGCAAATAAATTAAAGGAGAAGAAATTCAGGTTTAAGTACGTTGCACTCGGCAACTGCAAAAGCCAAAAATTTGGAGGTGGAGGATGAAGTTTAAGTAGCCGCGAAAGCGGGTCAAGGGTTGGTAGTGTAATTTAGTAGGTTTTTTACTCCATTTTTAATTTACCGCGAGGTAGAGGTATGACTTATCCATAGCCGCGAGAGCGGGTCAAGGTATATTTTATGAGCGGATAGCAATAGCGACCGCCCCGATAAATTTAATATAAATTAAACTAAAAGTTTATTGCAAGGAGGAAAAGTATTATGAAAATGCTCTCCCACGCAATCGAAAAAAAAGGATGGTAAACTCCAATGGGTCACTTTTTATTGGAGACTGAAATTTGAAAATAAGGTTTTAATTTCGCGATAAAGATATCGCACGGGAACTCAACCCATACGGCAGCCTGAAAGTAAAAGCTCAGTCTCGAAATTAAAATTTAATAATATAAAAAATCACCCCGCACCGACGTACTGATGCGGGGTTTAGTATGCCCGTAAGTTTTTGCGGGCAATTTTTATTTTTTAAGGCGAAGTACTTTTTTTTTGCGCTTTTAACTATTTAAAACGTGCTACTCTCCCCTATTGGCGTATTTTTTAGCGGTAACGTTAAACGATTTAGAAGAGAATAACAAAACGCCTGCAACTATTACTATTGCCAAATCTACGAACACGAAGGAGTTATATCCCAAGCTATACGCCCAAGGATTAACGCCCGCCGCGTATTCTGAAAAGGCAAAAACACCCGAGAATATGTGCGAAACAAACCTTAACACTCCCGCCAAAACTGCGCCGAGCGCAAACTTAACTTGCGGCAATTTTTCAAGCGCTTTAACGTTTGCAAAAGCCCCTGCCACTCCTATTGCGGCAAAAGCCACGGGGTAATCTAACAAAAACTGCGCGGGGTGAACGAGCCAAGGATCTTGAATAGCTTGCAACAACCCGTAAATAAAGCCTACGAACACGCCCTTTCTAACTCCGAACATATATGAAAATAGCATAATCGGCAACAGCGAAGCTATGGTAATAGAGCCGCCTTGGGGCAATTTTACCACGCGCACGTAAGAAAGCGCAAAGCTCATTGCAATACATATTGCGGCAAACGCGATAGTTTTAGAATCAAAGTCCTTTTGCTCGGTTTTGCCAAAGAAAAAGGCAATAGCCGCAATTGCTACCAAAATCAACGCGCTAAAAACGTATAAAAGCGCACTTTCGGCAGAAGATATTTGCACACCGTTAACGCTTTCCGCATCACCCGAATTATAGTAGACGATTAAGCATACTATCGTGGCAATTAACGCCACCAAAGCAACCGAACCAACGGTTATTATTACGGCTCTGCTCCTTTTAAAGTAAAGCGTAACGGCACCAGCCGCAACAACGGCAAGTAAAATTAAAAGCGGCACGAATAAAATTGCGTTTATTCCGTCTTCTGAAAAAGAAAGATACAAAAACGTAGCCGCAACGGCGCACGCGTATACCAAGCCGACTATCAGCCAAATTTTAGCAAGCTTTTTGCGCCCTTCTCCCTTTACTGCAATTAAAGAAATTGCAACTGACAAAATGAGAGCAACGGTTGCCCAAAAAATTACGCTGCGGGCAATATCGGTGTAATCGCCGCTGAACAGGAATGGATACCAAACGGTTTCCGACAGCAAATTGAAAAACATAAAAACTCCTTTACCGCCGCAAACTTATTAAAAAAACGCCACAAAAAAATTGTGGCGCGCAAATTAATAATGCAAAAACATCATCTCGCTCAAGTATTACCTTGCCGATTCAATGGTATAATCTCAGCCTTTTACAGCACCCACGACGGTTTATTTTATTTTGTATTCAAATTATATTATAAAATATTTGTAAAGTCAATTGAAATTATAAAAAAATATGTTATAATTATAAAAAACGAACTTAGGTGAATTTATGGCATATAACTTTTACGCATTTATGGATAGAATGAAGTATATAAAACGTTGGTCGCTTATGCGCTCCGTTCGCGAAGAAAATATTATGGAACACAGCCAACAGGTTGCCATGCTTGCGCACGCGCTTGCAATTATTAACAACAAAATTTACGGCGGAACGGTTAACGCTGAAAAGGCTGCCCTTTTGGCAATTTACCACGAATGCCCCGAAGTTTTAACGGGCGACCTTCCCACCCCCGTAAAATATTTAAATAAATCTATTAACGTGGCTTATAAGGATATTGAAGACAAAGCGGTAGACAAGCTTTTAAGCATGCTCCCCAAAGAGCTTGCAAACGAGCTTGCCCCCTACGCCAAGCCCGATAAAGATTGCGCCGAAAACAAAATAGTAAAAGCTGCCGACAGACTTTCGGCTTATATTAAATGTTTAGAAGAGCGCCGCTGTGGAAACGACGAATTCATCAAAGCTGAAAAGAGCATAAAAGACGACCTTTTATCCCGTAATATGCCCGAAGTAAACTATTTTTTAGAGCATTTTATCCCCGCCTTTTTACTCACCTTAGACGACTTGAACGGCGACATAGAATAAGGAATATACCATGCAAGAAAAACAAGTTTTTATAAACTACGCGCGTGCCGACGCAAACGCCGTAAACCCAATAGTTTCCCATTTGGAAAGTAAAGGCTATTCCGTTTGGATAGACCGCTCCGATATTGATTTTGGCACGGAGTGGTTAAGCGAAATATCTAAGGCTATAAACGATTCTACCGTTGTAATTTCCTTTATATCTAAAGCTTGGATGCAATCGAAAATTTGCCCTGGTGAATTTACTACGGCGTACGGTAAAAACAAGAAAATTTTGCTCGTCTATTTAGAAGAAACGGAAATTTTACACGGCTTGGAAATCGTTTTTAATAGAATACAGTCGCTTTTTAAATACGAATACTCGTCAGAATACGAATTTTTAGATAAAATTATAAACTCGGAAATAATAAAGGCTTTACCTAAAACGAAATTAAGAACGGAACTACCCGTTACCCCCTTAAGCGCAAAAGAGCTTTTTGATTTAGCCGAAAAATATTTACACGGATATGGCGTTGCAAAAAACGAAAAGCAAGCAATTATACTTTATAACCAAGCGGCAATAGGCGGATATGCCGAAGCGTATTTTGAATTAGGCAAATACTATAGCTCTGCTTACGGCGTAAAAAAACACGATACCCTTGCCTATAAAAACTTTAAGCATGCCGTAGAAAACGGCGTTGAAAAAGCAAAAGAGTATTTAGGCAACTACTATTACCTGGGTAAAGGAACTAAGAAGAATTATAAAAAGGTCATACCGCTTTGGGAAAATTCTACCGACAGCTACAACCTGTACTTTTTAGCCATCATTTATTTATATGGCGGATACGGTGTTGAAAAGGATGAACGAAAAGCCTGTTATTACTATGAAAAATCGGCAAAGTTAGGCAACGTGGACGCACAACAGGATCTCGGCACTTATTACGCCGACGAAAAAAACGATTATAAAAAGGCGATTTACTGGTACGAAAAAGCCGTAGAACAGGATGGTTATGAGGCAAATTGTGAACTTGGTTGGCTTTTATATTACGGAAAAGTCGGCGAAGTTGAACCCCAGCCTGAAAGGGCGATAGAAGTGCTTAAACGCGGAGCTGAGCTAAACTACGGTCACTCCATACAACTACTTGCCGATATTTACCTTGATGATGAAAACGGTTTTAAAAACGTTGATAAAGGTATTGAGCTGCATATAAATAACGTAAAAGACAATCAAAACGGAGTTTCTGCATTACGTCTTGCCGAACTGTATTTTACAGGCAAATACGGCTTTGAAAAAAATAAGCAAACCGGGCTTGAATTAGTTGAATTAGCCAAGCGCGATAACGCCTACGTTGACGCCGAACTACTAAAAAAATGGCTTAGTGAAAGTGAAAATTAAATTATAAAAGGTCGAGCATAACTTGCTCGACCTTTTTACTTTATTCTCTTTTTATATAACGTCGCCCCTTGACAAATCATACTTATATGGTTTACTAAAACAAAAAAACAAGGAGGTTTAGCATGTTAATATTAAAACTCACACTTTTAATATTAGAAATTACCGTTGCGGTAATCGACTTTATCAATTCTATCAACTAAACCTCACTTGTTAGGGCTTTAGTTTACCATAACAAGCACGCTTTGTCAATCCCTGCTACGCAATTTTATAAATAAAATCCTGACCCCGGCCCCGGCGCCGTTATTTATTGCCTGGTTTCGTTCGGGCATTTGGGAAGACAACAAGGACGGGGTCGCCCTTGTTTTCCTTTTTCGGCTCGCTTCGCTTCGTTGCTCCGAAATTCACCTTTCGCTATTATGCCCGAAGTCTTGCTATT
>JAGAMH010000142.1 GCA_017624815.1 Clostridia bacterium | reverse complement strand
GTCTCCTTACTTATCTTATATGCAAAGCGAAAGTTAGCCCGACGGAATTGAGCCGTCGGGCTATTATTTTAAGCATATTAAGGGGGCAATTTAATTTTTATAGCTTTGTGCAAGCTGTAAAAACGCAGGAAGGGAGCGCTTTATCATATCCGTGCTTACACAGTACGATATGCGAACGTAGCCTTCAACTCCGAATGAATTACCCGAAACGAGCAAAAGGTTTAATTTTTTCGCACGCTCGGAAAACGCGTCTGCGTTAGGCTCTAAAGCCTTTACGAAAAGGTAAAAAGCACCGTCGGGCTTAACTACTTCGTAGCCGTATTCAGTTAAAGCGCTAACCAATAAATCACGGTTTTGTTTATAAACGGAAATATCCGCCGTTTTATCTATAACCCTTGCAACGAGCTGTTGGAAAAGGTTGGGTGCGCAAACATAGCCGAGAGCCCTGCCCGCCCCGCAAATTGCCGCGTAAATATCTTGCCAGTTTTCCTGTTCGTTATTAACGGCGATATAGCCTATTCTTTCGCCGGGGAGCGAGAGAGATTTTGAATATGAATAGCAAACTACGCTATTTTTATAATAGTTCATAATATACGGAACTTCCGTTTGCTTATCAAACACGAGTTCACGATAAGGCTCGTCGGAAATAAGGTAAATTTCCGTTCCGCTTTTTTGCGAGTATTCGGCGAGCGTTTTGCATAGCTTTTTAACGCTTTCTTTTTCGTAAACCACGCCTGAAGGATTGTTGGGCGAATTTATTATAATAGCTTTCGTTTTGGGCGTTAAAGCCTTATTTAATTTTTCAAAATCTATTTGGAAGGTGTTTTGCTCGCTTTGAACTGGGATAAGCGTTCCGCCTGCGTGTTCCACGAAAACTTTATATTCTGGAAAATATGGAGCGAAGGTAATTACCTCGTCGCCGTCGTTTAAAAGGGCGTTTAAAGTTATAGTAAGTGAAGCTGCCGCGCCGCACGTCATATAAATACAATCGGGCGTTAGCGCCGTGTTAAAGCGCTTATTTATATAGTTAGACACGGTTTTTCTTACGTTAAAGTCACCTTGCGCCGAAGTATACCCGTGAAGAATAACGGGATTAGTTTCGGTTATTAAATTTTTAAGCTCTTCTTCCACTTCTTTAGGTGCAGGAACGCTGGGGTTGCCTAAAGAAAAGTCGTAAACGTTTTCTTCCCCTACCTCTTCTTTGCGTTTTTTACCGTATTCGAAAAGTTCGCGAATAACCGAACGAACCTTTCCCAACTGCATATTTTTTTGGTTAATCATAAAAACTCCGTAATTGACGTCTTTTAATTATTATACCACCATTTATTATATAATTCAAGCGCTAAACGGCACATAAAAGCGCCGCAACGTTTAATTTTTTTGAAAGTTAGAACGGTAAAAACGCTTACGAAAAATTTTTTAATATGATATAATAAACGCAATACTTCGCGCAGTTGTAACAAACGTAAGTCCTGTTGTAACTGCGCGGTTTTTTATTATTTTATAGGTAGGTTAATTATGGCAGAAAGAGCGGTTGGCGAAAATGTTAGTTACGGTTCTTACGGCGAATGCGTTATTTTAGAGAAAAAAACCGTTGATTTAGGTTTGGGAAACAAACAGTATTACCTTTTAGAAAAGGTTGGCGACGCAAAAGGAACTATTTACGTGCCCGTAAATAAAGCCAACGAAGTGTTTAAAACGGTTAAAAGAGTTTTAACTAAAGAAGAAATTAACGCTTTAAAGGAAATTGAGCCGCTAAATATTAATTGGGATTTAGACGATAAATCACGAGAGGCTTTATATAAAAAATATTTTAACGACGCCGAACCTAAAGAAATTTGCGCGTTATTAAAAGGCGTATTATTAAGACAATCCGAGCTTAAAAAGAGCAAGAAAAAATTAAGAAACGCGGACGTGCAAGCAATTAAAATTTGCGAAAAGATTTTATTTAACGAACTTGTTAGAGCGCTACCCGAACTTAAAAGCGACCAAGTTTTACCCTTAATTTTAGGCACTTTACGTGCAGAAGAAGTAATTTAATAAAAATAATATAGCGGTGTGAATTGTGTAATTCACACCGCTATATGCTTTAATTAACGCTATTTTAATTTAAGCCGCTTATTATAAAAGAGGCAGTTTTTACCGAAGAAAAACTAATTTTAACATAATACGTTTCGCCCTTTACAAATTGAATTTCGGAAACGTAATTCCCCGTTTGATAATTTTTATTTATTGGAATATACGCAGTAGTATCCGATAGTAAAGTAACGGTTTTTACACCTTCGCTTTCACAGTTTATTTTAAGCTCTATGCCCTTTTCCCCGTTAGAAACGAATTTTATAATAGTATCGTTATAAACGTCGATAGTAACTTCGTCCGACTTATATTCGCCGTTTTCGTTTAAAGTTAATAAAACGGCTTTATCTTCTTGACAAGAACGGCAAACGCCGTAATCGTTTAAGTAGTGCTTATGGCTTAAATCGCAATCGGCGGCAACGAAAATACCACACGAACAAAGAGCAACCGCAAGAGCAATAATAACTTTTATAACTCTTTTTGCCAAAATCGTCCCCCTATTATATCCACGCTATGGCAAAGCCTATAGCAAAACCAGCAATTATAGCAAGAATACTTACTAAAACGCCAATTTTAGAACCTTTTTTGCGATTTTTTAAAACCTCTTCGTCGGTTACGCCGTCGAAATAGAAGGGATTGCCTTTAAAGGGATTATATCTATTTTTGCCCGATAAATAAACGTCTTCACTACCTGCGGGAACTTTATAATAGTCGTTGCAATAGCTTTTGCTTAAATTGTCGGCTATTGCGAATACTCTAACTTCTTCGTTTGATATTACGAAAGTTTTTTCCTCACCGTTTTTTAAGTCACCTAATTTACGGCAAGGCACGTCATTTATGTCCGTTTCGGGGGTTACCCTGTCTTCTACGTATATCTTTATTTTAGCTAAACAGGCAACGCCGGTTTTATTTCTTTTAACGGTTAAATTTCTCATAATTTTCTCCTTAATTAGGCGCGTTAAGTTTTAGGGATAAATAATTGCAACCCCTTTTGTTTATTATAACATTATATTATATCGTTGTCAATATCAAATTTATAATAAATATAATAGCTCTTTTCTTCTCCCTTTTTAAGTAAAGGCTTTTCAAAGTTATTTAAATTAACTGAGTTTGGCACGAATTGCGGTTCTAAACAAAAACCTTGCCTTGGAGTATATAAACGGGTTTTGCCCTTTCCACTTAAATAATTGCCGCTATAAAATTGCATTGCAGGCATGTTGGTATAAACGGAAAGTTGAACGCCGCTTTTTTCGCTTTTTGCAATAGCCGCCAAATTACCGTTTAAAATAAAGTTACAATCGTAGCCTTTTGAATAGATTAATTGTGCGTCGTTGGCACATATATCGCTACCAATAGATTTAAATTGAGTAAAATCGAAGGGTGTGTTTTTTACCGATATAATCTCGCCCGTGGGGATATGTTCCGCATCTAACGGAGTAAATTTGTCGGCGTTTATCTTTAAATGGGTTGATAAAATATTTTCACCGTCTTCGCCGTTTAAATTAAAATAGGCGTGATTCGTTGGTGCGAATACGGTGTTTGAATCGGCAGTAGCATAATAGCGAATTTCTAAACGGTTTTCAACAATTTCGTATTCCACTTTAACGTTTAATTCACCGGGGAAACCTTGGTCGCCATTTTTACTGTTAAGATATAATTTTAAAACGTTTCCGCAAATTTCAGCTTGCCAAAAGCGATAGGCAAAGCCTTCTTTTCCGCCGTGTAACTGGTTGCCGTTTTCATTGGCGGAAAGCTTATACTCTACTCCGTTTAATTTAAAGCGCGCGCCTTTAATTCGGTTGGCAATTCTTCCTACCGTAGCTCCACAATACGCCCCGCTATTTATATAGCTTTCTATGGTGGGATAGCTTAAACAAATATCCTTTACACCTAACTTGGTATTAAGTTTAACGGATAAAATCGCCGCGCCAAAATCGCATATTTCCACCTGTATTCCATTGTCTATTAAGGTGTATTTATAGGCGTCTTTTGCTAAATACGTGCCGTAATATGCCTTAGTTATCATTTATTTATCCTTGTTACGGTAATACCCTCCGCCACGCTTGCGTCGTAAAAATCGGCGTTATATCCCGTTGCTTTATTATACTCATTTTTAACGTAATTTTTAAAATTTTCCACGTCGGTAGATTTTACTAAGGAAACGGTGCAACCGCCGAATCCGCCGCCCGTCATACGAGAGCCAACGCATGAGGGGTGATTTTGCGCCGCGTAAGCTAAAGAATCGAGTTCGTAGCCCGTTACCTCATAAAGTTCTTTAAGCGACTTGTGGGAGGCGTTTAAAAGCTTTCCTAATAAAATAATATCGCCGCTTTCCATAGCCTTTTCAGCAAGAGCTACTCGTTCACACTCTTCCACAACGTGTTTTACCCTATTATATATGGTTGAAGGTAATATGTTTTTATGCTTTTCTAAATGGGTTTTACTAAGTTCGGCAAGGCAATTTATTTTTAGGTGTTTTTTAAGTATTGCCAAGCCTTCTTCCGTTTCGGCTCTGCGTTCGTTGTATTTGCTTTCTATTAAGTCGTGCGGCTTATTGCTATTGGTTATTATAAGGGAATATTCCTTTAAATTTAAAGGAACATACTTGCAGTTAAGATTGCTGCAATCAAGCAACATTGCACAATCTTTTTTGCCGCAAGCGGAGGCGTATTGGTCCATAATGCCACAGTTTACCCCTGCGTATTCCCTTTCTGCCTTTTGGGCGATTAAGGCAATTTCTACCGGGTTTATTTTTTCGCCCGCAATAGTGGCAAGCGCGGCAATAGTAGATACTTCTATGGCTGCCGAAGAAGAAAGTCCGCTACCGAACGGCACGGTACAATCGTGCAACATATCGCAACCGATTACCTTATGACCAGCGCGTTGCCAAAGGTACGCGCTCCCCGCTTGGTAATTTCCGTATTTCAAATTTTTATAGTTTTGCAATTGGTTAATATTTAAACTTACTTTATCGGGTAAAGTGGTCCACGATAAATTAATTTTATCTGTTCCATTTGCACGAACGTAAACGGCGTTACGAAAAGATAGCGCCGCAGGAAAAACTTTTCCGCCGCAATAGTCGATATGTTCACCTATTAAATTTACTCTGCCTGCAGCAGTTATAACGTAGTCGTAAAGTTTTTCGTTTATCATAAATGCGTTGCTCCTTAACTTATACTTGTATTATCGCACAAATAAAGCGTTTTGTTACATAATTTTTTAAGTTTTTAAAATAAAAGAAAAAGCGGCGGATATTCCGCCGCTTTTATAAGCTTTATAAAGTTAAAGTGTTAAGAAATAGTTAATCCGCCTATGGTTACGAATCTGAAGCAGTCGATATCGAAACAAGTTGCGCCGCTGCCGTTTACTAATTCAACGACGTTGTTACCCTTCTTTAAGCTAATAACGGCAACTTGAGCTTCGCCCCATATTTCCGCATCAACTTGTGCAGGTAATTTTGCGCCCGTTTGACCTATATCCGTACCGTTTACCTTAAGCACTCTCGTCTTTGTTGCGTCGTTAGCGTTATCAAGTAAAATCCATTGTTGTGAAGCTTTAACCCTACCGGTTATATATACTACGACTTCACAATCCATATCACTTACGATATTAAAGGTCATAGTCCATGCTTTACCGCTTAACCCGCCTATAAACACTCCACCGCTTGCAGACGCTTGACCTGCTTCCGTTTTGCTGCTATCAAATACTATATATCCCGAACCAGTAATATTTACGTCTTCAACTTCAACGGTATACGAAGATTCGGTGCATACGGATAAGTTCGCATCACTTTCAAATCTAAAGCAGTCGATATTAGACATAGTCTTTTCGCCAGGGTTAGCATATACGAGCACGTTTCTACCCTTCTTTAAGTTAATAACGTCGCACTTAACCTCAGTCCATATAACTGACGTAGCTGCGTCTGCGTTGCTGGGTATAGTAACACCTTTTTGAGTTAATTGCTCGCCGTTTACGCTAAAATATCTAGTATAGTCAACTATTACTCCGCCTTCCTTAGTATCCATCAAGAAATACATTGCAGTACTTTTGTGAGCTGCAGCCGTCATATACATAGTAGCCTCACAATCTTTGTCGCTTTCAATTATCATAGTAATAACGAAAGGATTATATCCAGGGTTTTTGAAATATCCGTCGCCGCTTGCGCCAACGGTTGTATCGGTTACAAACTTAGGGCTATTTACTCGCGTATCGCTACTAAATGATAACATAGCATCTTCTACTTCGTAAGTAAACGACTTGATTTGATTTACGTTTTGCGTTTCACCGTAAACGGTGTTGCCGTCTTTTATAGCATAGGGTTGAATTGTGTAAGCGGCAGAAGAATCAAACGTAATTTCCGCAACGATCATACCTGTAATTGCCGATAAATTTTCGCTATCTTTAAATACGCTATTAATGTCGTACGTTGCCTTGCCGTTTGTAGTAGTTACGGAAATACTCGTATAATACTTGTTAGTCGATAACCCTTCAGCGGTATACGCTTCGCCGCCTTTTGTTACTTTATAACCAACTTCGGTGTACGCCTTATAATCGGTGATAGTTAACGACGTTGCAAGTAAAAGATAATTGCCGTCGGTTGAATACATGCCCAACACTTCGCCTATTTCGTTAGTTGATTGAGTTTCGGCAAAAGCTGCAAAAGAGCCGTTATATTCGCCCTTTGTTGAGCTTGCGTTGATATAGGGAATGCTAAAGTTTACGCCTGCAAGCACGAAAGCTGCACTTATAACACTACCTAATAAGAATTTGAGTTTTGTTTTCATATGTTTCCTCCTATTAATTAATTTCGTTATTAAAGTGGCGCACTTTGTACGCCAAAAGCTCGTTTTTAAACGTTTGCATTATAATTGTGTCTTCTAAAGATCAATTATTGATGCTTTTTATTATTTAGCGTTTTTATCCGTAAGAGCTACGCCCCATTATTAGGGCGTGCCCTTACGTTAGTTTAAAATTATTCTTCTTCCCACCACTTAAGCTCTGAATCGCATGCGAGCTTAATATAGTCGAGGTTACCAAATCTAGGTCCGTCGGCAGGCTTACTGCTTACCGCCTTTTGTGAAAGGGCAATAACGTTTTTGCCTTGTTGCAAGTTGATTGTTACTATAACGTATTCTTCCCAGTTATAATTAGAGTTATCCGCTCCTTCTAATTTAGGAATTATTACGTTAGGGATAGTAACGTCCGTTCCGTTAACGGTAAGAGTTTTTCCTTCGTATACGTTCCAGTTGCCCCAGTTGTATCTTGATACGCTGAAGATTAACGTTGCTTCGCAGTCTTGACTTGCTTCTATTTCCCAAGTTAGCGTCCAATCTCTACCTATTAAGTTACCTAAATATGAATCGCCGCTTGCGCCGGAGAATACTTCGGTATAAATTTTGGGATTACCAGTCGTACCGAGATTAGCCTTTTCCGCTTCAAAAACGTAGGAAGGTGCTTCGTACCAATCAAGTTCTGCCACGCCGACGAATTTAACGTAGTCGATATTGTTGAAATTAGGACCGTTAGTCTTGTCGCCGTCGGGGTCAATTTGTTCGTAAACTATTACGTTTTTACCTTGCTTTAAGTTGATTGAAACAATTGCGAATTCTTCCCAATTATAGTTTGAATCGGGTGCAGAGGGCATTTTTTCTACCGTTATTTCAGGGATAACTACGTTTTCACCGTTTACGGTAAGCGTTTTACAATCGCTAAAATTATAGTTTTGGAATCTTGAATGGGACGCGCGCAACACCATAAGTGCCGTGCAGTCTTCCGATGCGGAAATTTCGAGGGTAAGCGTCCAAGTTTGTCCGTTAACTTGACCGAAGAATGCTTCACCGCTTGCATTAGTTTCTACGTAAGGCTTTGAAGGATCTTTATTTAATTCCTTTTCCGTTATAACTCTAGGTCTCATACTTACAACGGGAGTTTCTATTAACGCATCTTCCGCTTCGAATTGATATTCTTTTAATACGTGAGTAGGATTGTTTTCGTCGATATATTCTACGCGAGTGAACGTCGTATTTCCTTTAACCAACGTATATTGCGTTTTTGAGAAGGGTGCGGATGAAGAAAGAACCGTTTTAGTCCAACCGTTAGCTTCCGATATAGCGGGAATACTTTCGGTAGTGCAATGACGGCAAGTAGCACAATAAGAATATGCCGAACCTGCGGTATTTATAGTAGGTTCAACGCTTTCTACCCAATCGTTATAGGTATGTCCTACGCCCACTTCTTTGGTGAACTGAACTAAAGAGGACTGCGTATATAATTGAATATAGTCGAAGTTTAACGCCTTGTCGCTTTCTACTTTATTAAGCTCAATTACGTTGCCACCCTTCTTTAAGCTGATAATTGCAACTTCTTTTTCCGTCCAATTATAGCCTTTTAACGCCGAGTTGGCTTCAAACTTTATGTTAGAATCGTAGTTGCATTCTTCGCCGTTTACTTTTATAGTAAACAATTGTGCAAGATTTACTTCTTCAGCGCCGCCGCCTAAACAAATGCTTAAAACTGCATCTTTCTTTTCTTCTGAAGTTACGTCAAAAATAAATTTAGTCGTGCCTGCGTTTATTAAATCGTAAACGTACATATCGCCGCTGGGATTGTTCGTTTCTGAAGAAGTTTTACCTTCTTTACCAACGATAGTTCCCGTATGTTCGGTAGTGATTTTTGAAGATTCCGCTTCAAAACGGTAACCGTTAAGATCTGAACCAAGCTGTTCTTTAAGCGTTGACGAAGCTCCGTTATTTCCACCGCCGCCGTCGCCCGTATTAGGTTTTGCGGGAGCGTTTTTAGCTAATCGGATAGGAACTATTATTGCCGTTGCCGCAATTACTGCAGCTAACATGCAAGAAACGACTGTTTTTAATATACGTTCTACGTGCCAAGGTTGACCTACGCAATAGAAGTATTTAATATCACCAATAATGCTATCGTCGTACGTTGCTCCATATTTTTCGTGAACGGCCGCCTTTTTCTGTTCTTTGCGTTCTTCTACAATTGCTTCTTTTGCGTACGCTTTAGCTTGTATTTTGTTATGGAATACGAAGCATAATACCGTAACCAATACGCATAACGCAAATACTGCGCCTACACCGATTTGCACGCCTAAAACTAAGTTTTGCCACCATTCTTTTACTTCGTAAATTTTGGTGTTTGAACTGATGCCGTTCATGGCGTTACTGTTTGCAATTACGTATAAAACTCTATGCACCGACTCGCGCATTGCCTTTGCTATCGTAGGGTTGGTGCGCGCTTTATTATACTGTTCTACCGCAACTGCGTCGTCCATAATGGTATCTAATATACAGTCGTTACCAGCCATTAAGCCGTCTACAACGCCCATATAAGCAATCCAAGCACAGTCGGATATTACGAATCCTTTAAAATCCCATTCGTCGCGTAATACTTCGGTAAGTAAGCCTTTATGAGCGCCCGTCCATTTAGTACCTATACGGTTGAACGCACTCATAAGTCCCGTACAATTACCTTCTTTTACTACGTATTCGAAAGCGGGGAGATATATTTCACGAATAGATTGTTCGTTAGCCCAAGTGCATACGCCTGCGCGGTAGCTTTCTTGATCGTTAAGAGCGATATGCTTAATGTTTACATAGCAGCCTTTCGACTGAATACCCATTACTTGTTGTTTGCACATTATGCCCGTTATATAGGCGTCTTCGCTGTAATATTCGTAGTTTCTTCCGCTTATGGTGTTGCGGTGAATGTTTGCGCCGGGAGCGTATATACCCGTTATCCCTGCGTGGAGCATATCTTCCGCCATGAGCTCGCCCACTTCGTAAGCTAACTTATCGTTATAGCTTGCCGCTAAAAGTACGGTGCTAGGGAAAGATACGGTAACGCCTGCTTGAGCGTCGGTTGCATATTGAGCTCTTACACCCAAAGGACCGTCGTTGGTCTTTTCGGGGGGTTTTGCAATGCTGGGAATTGCGGGAGTTCCTCTAAACGAGCTTGCAAGGAATTCAATTTGCTCGTCTACGGAGAGTTGATCTAAAAGAGTATCCCAAGCCGAGTGGTCGTAATCCAAGCCCTTTAAGTCGATAAGATTTACAACGTTGGATTGTTCGTATAAAGGCATTACGTCTTCGGGATTTGCCACTACTTCTTTATTCCAGCTAAGGTCTTCTACCATTGCTTGATTTAAAGAAAGCTTAGTTACTTCCGTAGGATAAGTGCCGTTCCAATCTTTTCTTGAAAGGTAAGTTACGTTTGCTTCCGTTTTGTTGGAATACTTATTCCAGTCTACGTCGTCAAACTGGTTGGTTATAGGTTCGTTAGTGAGTTCGCTCACCGAATAAGTGGTAAAATCGTCGCTAGTAAAATTAATTTTCTTTACTAAGTTAGCGTTACCTTCGGCATCCATAACTCCGTTGGTGTTTGCGGGAGTTTTCTCTTTTGCCGCTAATATATTGTTTACTGCGTCGTGCGCGTCTTGACCTGCAACGATATAATAGTCGCCTTTTTCGCGAATATACGTCTTTTTATTGTTAGAATCGTAAGTTTTAAACGCGTCGTGGCGGACGATAATTTCCACGTTTTCGCTTGCGCCAGGTTCAAGTTCTTTAGTCTTTGCATAGCCTGCAAGGTTTACTGCCGCTTGCTCTACTCCGTATTGCTTATCGTATTCGGTATAGGGCTTTTGAACGTAAACTTGCACCGCATCCGCGCCGTTTTTACTGCCCGTATTAGTTACGGTTAAAGTTACTTTATAGTTACCGTCTGCCGTTTCTTCAACGTTATAGTTGCTATATTCAAACGTTGTATAAGCTCCGCCGTAACCGAAGGGGAACGCTACTTCTTCAGAATACTTCCAGTTGTCTACGGAGTTTACCGCACCCGCCTTGGAAGTTGCGTTGCCTTGGTTTAACACAGCGTCTTCGTATCTAGTTTCATAATACTTGTAGCCAACGTAAATGCCTTCTGCATATACCAAATAAACGCCTTGACGGTTAACATCGGGCAAGTTCATGCTTGCCGCGTTGGTGTAGCCTGAAACGATAGAGTTTACGCTGGTGGGGTTAGATAAACTGTTTTGTAAGAAGGTGTCAACTAAATGTCCGCTGGGGATAGAATCGCCAACCAAAATATTACCCACTTCGTTTAAACCGTAAAAACCCGTTTCGCCTACCCACATACAAGTGTCGATATATTGCTTGTTATCTAGTAAATAATCGAACCATATATCGGTGGGAGTATTTAAAAGCACCATAACTTTTTTAAAAGTTCCCGATTTTTTCAAATTGATAACTTCGTTTATCATGGTTCTTTCTTGCGAACTTAAATCGTAATAATGTCCGCTGGGAGTATCTGCCAAGGTAGTAGTTGCGTCACCCGTGCTAGTACCTTCGCCTGTTCTTCTTGAAAGAACTATTATTGCTGCGTCGTTAAAGCTTGCAAACGAGCCTTTTACTTCCGAAGTATATTTACTCCAAGGAACTTCGTTTATCTTTCTTGCATCCGATCTTTTATAATCTTTTGCAGCTCCGGTTTCGTAAAAATCCCAAAGCGTACCGTTTACTGAAAGCCCTGCATTTGTTAGCGCTTGTTTCATGTTGGTTGCGTCGGTTAAGTTTGCCGCGCCTGAACCAAATCCCGAATATACCCAATCAACCGAAGAGTGGCTAAAAAGGCTTACGCCATTTCCCTTTACCAAAGGTAAACCGTTGGTTGCGGAGTTCCATAAAATGGTAGTTCCTTCTTTTTGTACCTGTTTAGACTTTTCAAGTCCTGCATTTTTAAGTGCTACGTCGTCGTAAACCTGATGCTTATAACCATCGGCGTCTGTAACGTATTCCACGTTGCCGTTTGCATCCTTTTTCACGTAGTCGGATTTAAAATATTCTAAATCTTCGTTGCCCGTGCTTACCGTTTCGGTTCTAAAGCCGGTAAGTCCTAACGACGCGTTTATTACTTTTTTATAGCTATCTAATATTGCGCCGCCGAGAATAGCGATAGTCAATATTATTGCTACGTACACCGTTATTAAAACCCAAACGGATTTTTTACTAAATATTTTCATTTTTGCTCCTTCTTAATTTTTTGTTTTCTCGTTCCTTTATAACGTAAAAAATTACGCTTACGGCAAAAGTCACAACGGTTACCGCTTCGAGAATATAAAGTGGAATCATCCACCACCCCGTACTTAAACCGTCGTCCGTACCTACTTCGGTAATCATCATTCCCGAAACGACGGATATTGCAATTAGCCCAATAGTTACGAGCGACCAAATCATTGCAATTATTCCTGCGTAAACGCCCCAAGGTTGTTTTTTCATTAACTGCCTCCTTTTTATTTTTTTGGCATAGTGCCTCTTTCTGTTAGAGATTAACAAAAAAGTGCAACCGCCGTCAATAGCGGTTGCACAAAATGCCTTAAATTATGCCCGTTCTGTTATTTTTTGGTACAGGAATTAAAATATTTAAATTGAACACCCCGTCTTTGGTTATTATGGAAAGATTTCCGTCGTATTTTTCTACTATCATTCGAATACTTTTAATGCCGTAGCCGTGGTAGTCTTTATCCTTTTTAGTAGTATCGGGAAGTCCTTCTGCGTTTAACGATATTCTGCCGTGGTAAAAGTTTTTAACGTTTATCGTTATAAGTCCGCCAACGGAATAAACCTTTAAGCCTATTACCCTTTTTTCTTCATCTTTAATTTTTAAAACTGCTTCTATAGCGTTATCTAAAGCGTTGCCAAAAAGCGAGTATACGTCGGAATTTTTTATGAACGATAGCGACTTTCCATCTGCAATACTGTTTAAAATTACGTTATAGTGTATACATTTTAAGCCCTTTTCCGTCAATAAAATATCCAACGCTTCGTTACCCGTTTTTACCATTGAATCGTATACGTTAATGGAGTTTTCCAAGTCCTTAATAGTTTCTGCATCCAACCGTTTGCTTGAGCCTATTTCGCGGATTTGGTGTTTCATGTCGTGGCATTTTAGGTTGATTAAGTCGATATTTTCCTTTGAGAAATTGTATTGCTCTTTCGCCTGTTTTAGCAAGCGTTTTGTAAAATCCAATTCGTTTTCTAAGCGCTTAGACCTTACGAGTTCGAACTGCCATTGCAATAGAAGTAAACAGTTGAACGCGCCAGAAATGTGCCGAACGATTGAACTTATTACCGTTTGTGGCTCGTTTGAAAAGACTATAAGTGCGTTTAAAACGATATTTAATACCAAGCAGCCGCCTACTAAAACGACGAGCGCTTGATTTTTTACCTTAAAATCTTCGTTTTTATTTACGTATTGACCAAATAAGTACCAAGAGATTGTGTATATGCTAAAATAACCGAATAGGTAAACGGCAATCCAGAAAAAAGTTTCAAGATTGAACTTTGATACGTTTACGAACCCTAAGTGATACATTCCAAAAAGCGGACTTTCTCCCCACAATATAAGCGTAAATAAAAGGTTTGTAAATTGATATGCGAAGTGCTGCATAGTGTATGCGGCTATGGCGCAAAACAAAACGTTTATCCACGGCTCGTTATTCATAAGTTTAAGGGCTACTACCGATACGCCGAAAAGCAATAAATATACCAAACACGTATACCAGGCGTTATCTATAGTGGGGATAAAAATAGCAGCGGCAGTTAACACCAAAACCGTAAGGGCAAAACGTATAAGATAATTTTTGCGGTGCTTTAAACGAAAGGTCAACAAAAATTCTGCAACTAAAATTTCTATTACGAACATTAAATTTGAAAACATTAGTTACCTCCCGCCAAAAAGTCGTTTAAATCCTTTAAAAAGTTCGTGCGTTTATGTCGAGAAATTAAAAGCCACTCTCCGCCTACCATAGTTTGAGTTTGCGTTACTTGCGTTACGTATTTTAAATTTACTAAATAACAGCGGTTACAAAAGGAAAAACATGAATTTTTTAACTGGTCTGCAGCGCTAGTTATAGAGCCTAACGAGGTAAATACGCCGTCTTTGGTGTGATAGGTTAAATAGTGTTTAATTACTTCGACGTAAATTATTCTAGAAGCTTTTAACTTCATTAATCCGTCTTTAGTTTTTATCCAAACTTCAACGTCTTTGCTTACTTCAAGGGCGTCTAACGCGGCGGCAAACTTAAGGGCAAAATTGTAATAGCTTATGGGTTTTACAATAAAATCAAACGCCCTTACTTCGTACCCCTTTACGGCATATTGCGCCAAATTAGTTACGAAAATAATTAGCGTTGTTTTATTTGTTTTACGCATTTTTCTAGCTACTTCCATACCGTTGCCGTCGGGGAGTTCTATATCCATAAACACGACGTTAAATTCATCAGTTACGCTTTGCAAAAACGAAGTTGCGTTTTCAAACACGGTAACGTCGAATAGACAGTCGTGCTCGCCCCCGTAACGGTTTAAATATCGAGTAAGCAAATCCGCTTGCTTTTTTTCATCTTCTACAATTGCAATTTTAACCATATTTTACCTTTTGCGTTAAAAAATACTTCTATTTACTTTACAATCTTAACATACTTTTTAATAAATTTCAAGTTGCAAAACGGTTTAATTTTTTCCAAGTTTTGCTTATTAACTTAAGTTAATAAAAAATTTATTGCGTTTGCCACTTTTCAAGCCTTATAAAAAGCGCAAAAAATGCGTTATTTGGCACATATATGGGCATCAATTTACATTTTTAAAAAATATATTTTATGTGTATTTATAAAAAATACCGCCGAAAAAATTTTCGGCAGCAAAGTTAAAAACGATAATTTTTATATAATAAGCTATATACGCATGCTAAATTTTGCGGCACGTAAAAGCAATACGACAAACGCCGCTAACAAATTTTATATTTTATTTAATCACCCAAGTATAAATCGATATCTATTTCTGTTCTAGTAATATGGCAAAAATCGATAACTTCGAGCGACGGTGCAAGGCAAGGGCTTGGCTCGTTTGCGTAAACGACGGGAACGACTTCTAAATAAAACGAAACGTTATTTTCTTCTCTTATTTTATTAAGTATATCAATTTTGTCGTATAAAATCGAAATACTACTAATCATTTGCCTATCTACGATTGGATCGTATTCGCTACATCTTCCAATTTCCCAATGGGCGAAGTCGTATTGCGTTCCGTTTTTGCGGTAATCGCCTATTTTCCAACTTTTTTCGGGCTTAAGATTTAGTAATTTAGTTACTTTATCGGGGTCGAAATCTCCAACGATTTTAAAATAAGTATAACAGCTATTACGATTATTCATAAATATTCACCTTAATGTAATTATATCATACTATTTAAAATAAATCAAGCCCGAAAATTTCACGTAATATATTAAAGCCCGCAGAATGCGTTCTGCGGGCTTTATGATTTTAAATAATAAACACAATCAATTACATTAAAGAACGATACAACGCTTTAATATCTTCTAAAGTAGGGTCTTTAGGATTTCCGGGACGACAAGCATCGTCCATAGCCGACTGTGCAAGAAAATCAATATCTTCTTCCTTAACTATTCCTTTAAGATCTGCAGGAATACCAACGTCTTTAGAAAGTTGTTTTACAGCCTCAACCGCCGCTTTTCTATACTCTTCCTGCGTCATATTTTCCGTACCTTCTACTCCCATTGCTTTTGCAATATCACGATATTTTTCGCCCGTGTATTCCGCATTATATTCCATAACCGTGGGAAGTAATATTGCGTTACCTACACCGTGAGGAGTATCGTAAACCGCGCCGAGTGCGTGTGCCATAGAATGCACGATTCCAAGGCCTACGTTACTAAATCCCATACCCGCTACGTATTGACCGAGCGCCATGCCATCTCTGCCTTCTTTAGTATTAGCTACCGCGCCACGTAAAGATCTTGCAATAATCTCAATAGCTTTGATATGGAACATATCAGTCATTTCCCAAGCGCCTTTAGTGATATACCCTTCGATTGCGTGAGTGAGCGCGTCCATACCAGTTGCCGCAGTTAAACTTTTAGGCATCGTTGACATCATATCGGGGTCAACCACAGCAACCACGGGAATATCGTGTACGTCTACGCAAACGAACTTTCTCTTCTTTTGCACGTCGGTTATTACGTAGTTAATAGTAACTTCTGCCGCCGTACCTGCCGTAGTGGGCACAGCAATAATAGGCACGCAAGGTTTCTTGGTGGGAGCTACTCCTTCTAACGATCTTACGTCTTCAAATTCGGGATTAGTAATGATAATACCGATTGCCTTTGCCTTATCCATAGACGAACCACCGCCGATTGCAACGATACTGTCTGCGCCGCTAGCTTTGAACGCAGCTACGCCCGTTTGTACGTTTTCAATAGTTGGATTGGGTTTAATATCTGAATAGAGTTCGTAAGGGATTTTTGCTTGATCGAGAATATCCAATACTTTTTTAGTCACGCCAAATTTAACTAAATCGGGGTCGGAACATACGAACGCTTTCTTTAAGCCTCTTCCGTTCAATTCGCCGGGAATCTCCGCGATACAGCCTGCGCCGTGATAACTCGTTTCGTTTAAAATAATTCTTGACATAATTTTGCTCCTTATCTTTTTATTTTATCTAACCTTAAAGGTTTAAAAAATCTTTGCGATATTTTACGCCAAAGAACTCTGCAAGCTCTTTCATTTCTTTGTCTTTTATAGTATTTATGCGGGGTAGGTGTGCGGTAAGCATATAAATTTGAGCTGCTTTTTCTACCGTTTCAATTAATCCAAACGTTTCGTCAAGGTTTTTGCCCGCACCGTAAATACCGTGCATTCCCCATATTACCAAACGGAATTCCTTCATTTTTTCCGCCGTTGCTTCGCCGATTTCATTCGTACCGCAAATCATACAGGGCAATACGCCAACCCCGTCAGGGAATACAACGACCCCCTCCGTATTCGATTGCCAAAGCTTGTGGGTAAATTCTTTTTCGTCCGTAGAACATACCGCATTCATAGCAATCGTATACGTGGGGTGAGAGTGCATAACGATACGGTGTTTTTCGTCCACCGACAAACGGGAAATGTGGCTCATCAT
>JAGAMH010000141.1 GCA_017624815.1 Clostridia bacterium | reverse complement strand
TTCGGCAGTTGCAAGCTTAAACGCACTATCTGGGGTTATTTCACCGCATTTTATTTGCGAAAGTTTAGAATATAACGCCGTTACGTAAAATTTTAAACGTTCTTCCCCAAAAGATTCGGCTTGCTCTCTACTTTTTTTAACACCGTATTCCTTCATATTTAAAAGTGTAGCTAAATCTTTGTCGCTTTTATTGGAAGATACTATGGTAAGTAGATTTTTAAAATAGGAAAAAAGTCCGTTAAGAAGTGAAATTTCGTCGCTGCCCTTTTGCAATAAATCGTGCGCTATTGAATAAAAGAGCGAATTGTTTTTTCTTGCAACAGCGTTTGTCATTTCATATATGCGATATTCGGCGTCTTTATATACCAAAGCATCCACGTCGGTATTTGTAATTTTTCCGCCTTGAGCGTAAGAGATAAGTTTATTAACTTCTACCGAAACTCTAGCCATATCAGAAAGGCAATATTGCGAAATTAAAGTGCAAGTTGCAACGTCAGCAATAACGCCTGCCCTTTTAAAGGTTAAATAAATCCACTTTACTACCGTTTCTTCGTCTGACTTATTACAATCAACGAACGTTATACATTTTTTACGCTTTAAATCCGCCGTTCCTTTTTTTTGACCTTGGTTAACTATTATTAGTATGCTCGTTTCGGGAAAATTTTCAAAAAGTGATTTTAAATGAGTTTCGTAATCACTTTCCGAAGGGTAAAAGTCGGTTACTTTAATTACCCTTTTTTCAGCCATAAAAGGAAAGCTTTGAATTGCAGAAGTAAGTGCGCTTAAGTTTGCCCCCTTTAAACTTTCACCTTCGTACGAGGCGTAATTTAATTCGGGCATGGTTAAAAAGGCAGATTTAATCATCTCTTCTCCGCGTGAACGGAAAAAAGCGTCGTCCCCTTCTAAAAGGTAAATGCTTTGCGCCCCTTGAGCTATGCTATTTTTAAGTTCAGTATATTTCATTAATATAAGCTTTCCTTAAACGGTAAAATTCCTTGCCTTTTTATTTTACCATTTTTAATATTAAAAATCAAGTCGCCGAAGTCGTAAATATTATACTTATAACCACTCAACGTAAAATAGACGGAATTTAAACTAAAAACCTTTGACTGCACTTGATTTGATATAAGCAAATCACAATAAAAATCGTTTAATTCGTAATCCTTTTCTCCAGCGGATATTATAGTGGTAACACCGTCCGTTTTAGCCATTATTGAGTATTCGTCTAAAAACAAAAACTCCGTGCCGCAATAAGTAAAACCTTTTTCGTATAAAACTTTATTTTGCCCTGCTATTGCCACGGCTATATTAGCTGGTGAAACGTAAATTTTGTTTACTACCGAATATAAATTCATAACCGTTTCGTAAAAGCCGTCTTCTCCACCTAAAACTACTACCGCGTCAAATTCTGAAAAAACATATTCGTTTTGCGCCCTTAATAAAAAGCTTTGTGTACTGTCTTCTGTTAAAACTAAAACGCTTTCTCCCCTACTTTTAAATATTACACCCTCTCCACCGTAATTTGCCGTAACACATATAGTTACCGAAGAAAGCGGCGACAAGCTACTTAATACGGCTAACGCAACCATAATTGCAGAAGTAACAGAGCTTATTAATACTCTAACTTTAAAAGGTAAATTTATGCGGTAACATAATGCAAATATCGCGATATACCAAAGAGGCGTTAAAAAGCCCACTCCACCTATTTTTAATATAGCGTTTTCCATGCCGGACGATACGAAAAACGAAGACGTTAATTGTAGCGGCGCACCTGCAAAGCCTATTAAAATTCCCGCAATAGGAGGTATGATAATTGATAAAAATACACAGAAAAATAAAATGATGAATAAAAAAGATAATACTGGAATTGCAATTAGGTTTAAAAATATTCCAGCTATGCTTAAATAACCGAAACCGTTTAGCATTATAGGTAGCGTTCCTATTTGAACGGATAACGAAGTTGCCAAAGGTTCTATTAATTTTTCAGGCAACTTTTTTAACATCGCGTTAAAGGTGTGGTTCAATAAAAATATAGACGCCACCGCACCAAACGATAATTGAAAGCCTAAAGAAAATAATCTTAACGGATTTATAAGTAAAATTATAGCACCTGCAATAGCGATAGAGTTTATTCCGTCGTATTTGCCGTATATCAACTTGCTAATTGCAAGCACGGAGCACATTATAACCGACCTAACTGAAGACGGAGTAAACCCACATACACCCGAATACAACAAAACGGTTATTAGCGTTATTACTACCGAAACGTATTTATTGCACTTTAACTTTTTAAATAATCCCGTTAACGCGGAATATATTACGCCGATATGTAACCCCGATACGGCAAAAATATGAGCGATTCCGCCGTACCTAAAATTGCTGATCATCTCTTCTTCCATAGCCTCGGTATTGCCGGTAATCATGCCCGTTGCTATGCTTGCCGTGGAGTAATCTAAATAATTAAATAAAACTTGCCTTATCGCCGTATTAATTTCACCAAATGGATAAAAGCCCTTTTCAGAAGTAACTCCGTAATATACCCTACAATAATACCTTACGTTATCGGCAGTATCGCTATTAAAATTTCCGTAATCGAAAGCGTTTTTCTTTTCCACTTGAGTGTAACAGGTAATTTTTCTGCCCACTTCACAATTCTCTTCTACCGTTTCATGGATAAACGCCTTTAATTTACAGCGCAACCTTTCACCGTTTGCAGTTACGTTGTTCAACGTTACGTAAAAGCCTTCTTCCCCTTCCGCACGTTCTATAACCGTACCGCTAAACTCATATTTAGCGCCGTGTATTAATTGATTTGTTTGATAACTATTTAATCTTGTAATACAATTAAACGCACTTACGCCGAATAAGATTAAACAAACGCACGAAATTATTAATGCTTTTTTACCGAATTTTAAAGTACACAACGCAATAAGGCTTACCGCAACTGTAATAACGGTTGCGGTAAGCCAAACGTAGTTGATATCGTAATACACGGTAAAGTAGCCAGCAACCGCGCCTAATGCCAAAACAACGGCAAAAAGCGCGGGAAGGCGTAAATTTATAATCTTTTTCATTTGCGTAGCCATAAAATATTTTAAGCTAAAGAAATCCTATCGGAAATGCTTCTAATAAAGAATCCTTCGTAAACGCCTAAATCTATACAAGAGTTTACAAATTTCGTTAATTTATCGCTCGGTCTTATCAAGTTAAATTCTCTTACGACGGATAAAATAAGTTCGTCGCAATATAAACTAACCTTGTTTAAAAGAATTCCCTTTATAAGCGATATTATATCATAGGGGGTAAAATCGGTATCGGAAACTCTAAGCTGAGTTTTTTCTTCTACCCTATACCTATCGTAAACGGCGCGTTTTTCGTTTTTAAAGAAGTATTTGTAACCTAAAAGCTCTTCCTTATAAAATTCGCATTGGTTAATAAGCGAACGCATTTTCGTTTCTAATTTTATACCAAACTTATATATACCAAAAGCAGAAAGCGTTCTTTTAATTAAAAATTGGAGCGAAATAGGTTCTTCGGCGGCAACTACGGCTTTTATAACTTTTATAATTTCTAAATCGTTTTCGCCACTTAAAATATAGCTAGCGTCCGTTTGCTTTTCTTCTACCTTAGCCGTACGATAGGGCTTTTTAAAGTTGATTGATGTGGGTTTTCCGTTTGAAGTAAGCTTATCCAAATACTCTTTAATTTTTTTAATTTCACGCTTAGGGTTATTAAAGAAATTTATAGAATAAAGCCTTAAAACGTTCCAGTTATTGCGCTTAAGCGTTTGCACTTGCATAACGGAGCGGTCTTTAATTGAAAATGCCTGCGTTCCGTCGCATAATACGGCTAAAATAAAGTTATGTTTATTTTTTGGATCAACTACCGCAACGTCTATTTTAAAGCTTGAAACTCCAACGTCGCAACGACACTCGTAACCGTAATTTGAAAGCTCTTCGGCAATATATTTCCCTATACCGTTTTTGTTTAAAATAATTTCGTCGCTCTTAACGGATATACTCGTTCTACCCTTTTCTGCAAATTCTAAAAACGCCTTTAATCCTGCAACCCCACGCGACGTAGTTCTTGATAAATCTATCATAGAATAGCGCATGGACGAGAAAACCATCATTTCTTCCCTTGCACGGGATACGGCAACGTTTAATCTTCTCCAACCGCCAAATTGATTTAAAGGTCCAAAGTTTAACGATATTTTCCCGTATTTATCCGGCCCGTAACAAACGGAGAATAATATTACGTCGCGCTCGTCCCCTTGAACGTTTTCAAGATTTTTTATAAATAACGGTTCTTCTCGCTCGAATGCGACGTCTTCTAATCCGTTTTCAGCAATTGCCCTATTAATAAGTCGCTCGATATATACTTGTTGAGGAGTTGAAAACGTTACTATGCCTATGCTCGAATTTTTAAGCTTATCGTCTTTAAGGCGTTTTATAACTTCAGAAACTAACGCGTTGGCCTCTTCTTTGTTACATTTGCTTGCTCCCCTATCGTAAATGCCGTTTTCTATATATTGCAAACTAACTTTACTATCCATAGCATCGGGCGATGGGAAAGTGCATAAATTGCTTGAATAATAGGTAACGTTAGAAAAGGCTATTAAGCTTTCGTGTTTAGAACGGTAGTGCCAATTTAAATGTTTTTCGGGGATACCTAACGCAAGGCAATCTTCTAAAACACTTTCCAAATCTTCCGTTTCTAAATTTTCTTCGTCAAAACCACTACCAGAAAAGAAGGAAGTAGGCGGCATTTGTTTAGGGTCACCGACTATTATTGCGCTTTTTGCCCTTGCAAGCGAAGGAACGGCTTCACAGGTTGGCATTTGCGAAGCTTCGTCGAAAATAACGATATCAAAAAGTTCGGCATTGGACGGAAGATATTGCGATACCGTATACGGGCTCATTAAAAGACAAGGCGCAACTACCTTTAAAAGCTCGGGGATTTCTAAAAACATTTGACGCAAACTAAATCCGCGCAAGTTACCCTTTACGCTACGTTGGAAGGACATTAACTCTAACGCTAAAGGCCCTTCCGTTTCTTTTGCAGGAAGCCTTGATATTAAATCGGCACGTATTTTTTCTCGCGTTAAATGTGCAAATTCTTCTAGCGCAACTGAAAAGTTTGCCGCGTTCTCGTCTAAAACGGCTGCAGAAAAAGATGCCAAAGTGTCATCTGCAGGAATATTCGTTTGAATAAAATTTCGATATACGTTTTTACGGAAAGACGATAAAATTTGTTCACCGCTAATTTTGCCGCTTTCCATTGCGTCGGTTATAAACGTTAAACCGCTTTCGTTCAACTTTTTAGCGGTAGCCTTATACATAGCCCATGCAGGGAGCATATCGATATTGTCGATAAGCGCTCCGCACTTTGCCGAATAGTAATCGAATACGTCTTCGTCTAAAATTAAATCTTTATTGCCTTTTACCGTTTTTATAAAACTATCTGCACTTCTAATAAAGGCGTTTGCCGCCGATATGAGTCCAGAAAGCAACGGTTTTAAAAATCCGCTTATCGAACTTACGCACACGCTATTAAAAGCGTCGGCGTTATAATCCATAAACGTTTGCGCACACAATTTATGAAGCGCGTATAAGGGGCGCAAAAATTCTTCGCGTTTTTTATCGTTTATTACTCCGCCGAAAGCAAGGAAGTTAGCACTTAAATTAGTGCAACGCAAAATTTTGTCTTTTGCTAATTCTATTTCGTAGGCGCGCTTTATCCACTCTATTTCATCTTTTTGAGCAACGTCTTGCTTTGCACACCTATTTATTCGTTTAATAACGGCGGAAAGCACCTTGGAGGAGCGGTAATTTTCGCCCCAGTTATCCAACTCGCTTTCTATTTGAGGCGCAAGTTTTGCAATATCGGGCAAACACTTAAAGTTTGCAAGCCAATGTTTAACTTCGCTATCGTATCTTAAATTCGCGTTGTAGAATTTATAGAACTCTTCTTCGTTACAAGTAAAGAAGCGGCTTAACACGTCGTCTTTTAAAACGGTTACAATTTGAATTAAATTGTTTAATTTTTGCGCTGTAAATACGCTGATTTTTTGATTAAAGGTTTCTAAAAATAGTCCAAGATAATTTTTAAGATGTTTTAACTCGGCTATAACTACTTCTGCGGAAACTAAAACTGAATTTTTGATTTTATCATCGCACTCGCTTAGCGCCACGTTATCGAAAGGAGAACGGTGCACGCCGCCGCAACCCTTTGCCGCAGCTTGAGCGGTGAGTAGCATATTTTCGCAGTCTTCTAATTTCTTTTTAGTTAAACTGTCGTAGAAAGTTGACTCTATATTAACGAGCTCGGGTGCGTTTTTATTTTGAAGATAATATAAAATGCCTTCGTAAACGGAACAACCCAAACGGCGTTTTTTGTGCAATGCTTTTAAAGGTTTTTTAAGCGAACTGCGTATGTTAATTAAATTTGAAGCTGCGGAATTAAACTTTTCGTTATCAATCTCTGCATTTAAGGATAGCGTATTCTCAATAGAACGAACTATTTCGGTTTTATCTGCGGACTTACCCGAGTGAAGCTCTAAACAAAACTCACCTATTCCTATTTCGTTTAAGCGTTTTTTAACTACTTGCAAAGCTGCCTGCTTTTCCGCTACGAATAAAACTCGCTTACCTTTATGAACGGCATTTGCAATAATATTGGTTATAGTTTGGCTTTTACCCGTGCCCGGGGGCCCGTGTAAAACGAAGGTCGTTCCCTTTGCCGATTCTGCTACCGCTTCGTATTGAGAGCTATCGCAAGGGAGCGGTGTTAAAACTTCTACCAAATTACTATCGTCTTCCTTTTCAGCGGTTAAAAAGTTACCCGAAATTTTATTCGTATTAGTTAATAAACTGGATATTAAAGCGTTCTTTTTATAGGTTGAAATATTATTTTTAACGTCCGCCCACATTGCGTAACGAGCAAAAGTGAATTGAGAAATATAAACGTCGCCGTACACTTCCCATCCCTTTGCATTTGCAGTTTTATTGCGGAAAACCGCCATTATTTCTTGAGGAGAAAGACCTTTCCCGTCTAAACCACGGATGTCTATACCAAATTCCTGTTTTAAAAATTCCAAAAGAGTAGTGTTGGCTTGAAACTCGTCGCCCGTTTCAATAGTAACGCCTGAAGTTTTCGTTCTTTTAAGCGTTACGGGCAATAACGATAAGGGCGCGTATTTATATTCTTTTTCGTCTTTTTGACGCCACTTTAAAAAGCCTACGGCAAGAAATAACGTCTTTGCCCCCACTTCTTCTTCGGATATGCGGGCTTTTCTAATAAGTGAGTTTGCGTATTCGGTCAAAGTTTCCAAAGAACAATAAGTGCGCATATTACCTGACGACAATTCTATGGAAATAAGCTCGCCCAAATTATTTTTATTATCGGTTGCGCCAAAATAAACGGCGTCTGATTGTTTAGTTGCTTGGGGGAGAACGCTAAACTTATTAACTTCTTCTAACCTTTTACAAAACTCTGTAACGTCAGACGATAAAACGTGGATTGCATCGCGGCGATATCTAAAGTTTAAAAGGTTGTTTTTCATTGACAGGTCTAAAAGCTTTCTTTGCCAAGTTTTATCTTTGCTTGCGCCTTTTTCAAGCGCAAATTTTTCGGCGTCAATTAAATCCTTGGGCTTTTCATCGTATGAAAACTGGTCGGATTTTAAAAGCTCGTATCCCTTACCTGCCTTAATTTTTAAAGGTAACGGGAATATTCCACCTATTCTACAACGCTTTACGTCAACGCAAATTTCAAACTCGTCTCTTTTAACAGCGTTTAAAAAGTGCGATTCACAAGTGGTGAAACTTGCGTTTTTATGCGCAAAAATATCGTCTACGTCTATAACTGAAAGGTTATTCACACCTTCGGTAACGTACTTTTCAATAACTGAAATATCGTCTTGCGTAGTTACGGTAAAACAGCTTTCGTAAAGCCATACCCCTACGCCAATTTTGTTTTTACCCAAAATTATTACTGGATTTAGTTTTGCCGCTTCAAAACAAGATGCGGCAAATATTGCCATTTGTAAAGGCGTGGCAAATCCCGAAGATATTATTTTAGTAATATCCCCCGTAGTTACGTTTTGAGTTATATCCAAAGGTTCGTCCCTTTCAATATTTAAACGGCGTATTGCGGTAAAAATTGCGGCGACTGCGTTTCTTACGGCGTTTTTATCGTTGCCGGAATAACCGCTCCACTCGGAATAATATCCCCAATTTTTTAATTGATTAGCCGCTTCGCTTAATATCTTTTGACAGTCCGCCATTTTAGGGCGAACGAAGGCGGACAACATTTCTACGTTGCCTGAAAGTCCACTCCAACAATCTATAGGAAGAGCGCATACGTCGGCGCTTAAACTGCTTACGCTAACCTTTCCACAATTAAGTTTAACGGTAACCGTACAATTTAGCGGTTCGTCTATATCCGTTAAGTATTTGGGGTTTAATAAATTATCCGCCGATACGGTTACGCTACTTTCCGCAGGTATTTCGTCAACGATAATTTCGGTGGGTAAAATTAAATCGGTACTGCCTGAAATTGAAATCGTTAAATTTTGCACGGCAGTTTCTCCGTTGTTAAAAATGCGGAAAGCCGTAAAGAGCGGCAAACGACAATAATAAGTTGCGTAACTTACCGAATTTAAAAGTTCACCTTCTATGGTTATTGTTTCTAATTGATTGATTTTCTTTTTTTGTGCCATTTTTATCCTAAAAAGTTATTTTTTAATCTTTAATAAAATATAACCTATATTTTATTTATTAAAACTACCTACACTTTATTAATTAAAATTATTCTTTAATTATTGCAAGCTCTTTTAAAGCGCGGGTATAAGCAATATATTTTTCGTTATCCGTTAAGTCGGAGTCTGCAACCGCAACGGCGGTAAATTCCAAGCCTTTACTTTCGTATACGGTTAAAATATTAATTTGTTTTTTAGAAAGTTTGCCGCTATTTCTTACTACGTTATAACTCTTTCGGCTAAACTCTTCTAAACGTTTTTCTGAACATATTACGACTTTTAACCCTTTTTTATCGGAAAGATAAGAAGTTACGTTGCGCGCTTTTATATAGCAAACCTGTTCGCCGTCGAAACCGATTGCCTGCATATTTATAGATAAACTATTGGAAACGTACTCTACTATTTGGTTCGTATTGCGGTAGTTTAAGTTTAAATTATAAACGTTAAACCCTATTTGATCCCAACTGCTTAATCCACGATAATTGGTTACGTTTTGTTTTAAATCTCCAAACACGTTAAAACAAGCAGTATTATTAACTTGCATTAACACCTTATATTCTGTAGGTGAAATATCTTGTGCTTCGTCAACGAAAACGAACGAATGTCTCGGCGTTAAATTATTCCCTAACCGCAACAGTAAATAAACTATAGTAAACGGATCGGATTTGTACATATATTTTAAACTAACGCTGTAGCGTGTTTTAATTTTTTTAACGACCTCTTTATAGAAAAAACGCGCAATATCAACGTTGTTTTCACATTTACCTATTGCAACAAGATAAGAATTACCTTTTAAAACGTCAGCCAAATCGCAACATACTAAAAACTCGTCTGCAACTATTTTTACCGCGTCTACCGTTGCAGTAATTTCATTTAAAGTTTGCATGCGCTTTTCTATTCTTTCTGCATAGGTAAACGTTTCTTTGCCGTCCACCTTTATTTTATAGCGTTTTAAATCGATTATTTCCCGTTCTACCACGTTAACTAATTTAGTTAAATCTTCAATAGCCGCTTCGCAAATTTTTGCGCTATACCTACGAATAAATTTTATAGCCTTATAAAAGGATAACAACTGTTTATAAAACCAAGCGTCCCCCCTATTTTTCATCAAATTAAAATCAAGAGCTAAAAATTCTTCAACTTCCGTTACAGCGTTAAACAGTTGCCTAAATTGCTTGGTATAATAAAGACCGCCGTTGGGCTTTTCTTTAATTTCACCTAAAACGGCACGCCTAACCCTTAAGCTTGCGTTTTTAATTTTTTCGTAAATGGAGCGCTGAATTTTACAAGAATTTATAACGTCGTTTATCATTTCTTTGCATTCTTCAGCCGTAAACATACCGATAACGCCGTCGAATATCTTTTTAAGCCGTTTATCTACGTCTAAAACGAATTTATCCGAATAAACGTAGCTTAAGTAATCTTTAGGCAGTTTGGCGTTAAAATCTATTTTTTGCGCTATATCGATCCCTTGATTTTTTAAAATTTGTAAAAAGTAGTTTTCTATAGTAGAAGTTTTAACCTTTTCAAGCTCTAATATAGTTGAAAGCTCGTCGATAAAGGCGTTAAACGAATCGGACGGAGTTATAACTAAAACGTCGCGCGGTTTAATGCGCTCGTTGTTATACATTAAAAAGCTTAAACGGTGCAATAAAATCATCGTTTTACCGCTGCCGGCAACGCCTTGGACTATAAACTGTTCATTTTCGGGCAGCGTAATAATTTCATACTGCTTTTCCTGAATAGT
>JAGAMH010000140.1 GCA_017624815.1 Clostridia bacterium | reverse complement strand
CCGCCGCCACCGCCAAAGCCGCCGCGCCCGCCGCGTCCGCCGAAACCGCTTCCGCCTTTTGGAGAAGGTCTAGACGACATCGTTCTAAACATACTTGCGTTACTCGTGCGTATTGCGCGGCTAAATATTGCCGCCCTATAGTAGCTTGAAGTATAAACTCCGTTGCTCACCAACCAAGTGGGAGGGGTAAGGGTAAGGTCTTTAAACTTGTCTTCCCAAATATCGGTAACGCCCAAAACGTTTGCGTAAGGCAATACGTGGTAGTAAAGTTGAGGGTCGGCTTCAAGCATTGCCTCAAGTCTATCCTTTTCGGCGTATAAAATAAAGTTTTTAAAGCCAACGACGTTATTTAATATTTTAGTGTAATCTTCAGAACGCTCAATAAACGTTGCCGAAATAATAACGCTAGCAAATCCCAACATACTTGTTAGAACTAACGGAATAGTATCTATAACGTGGTATTCTAATATATTTACGTATATAACGTAAAACGCAGTGCATACCGCCGCAACGACTGCCGCACCGATAAATCCTCCGACCAACTTATTTTTAGAATACTTATGCTTGTGTCTAAACGTCCTTTCGGCTATAGCGTAAACTAATAGCGCGGGTATTATCATAAAAAAGCAAGATAAGCTTTCTTTAAAAGAACCGTAAGATATATACGTTGCAATTACTGGAACTAAACTTATAAACACAGCCCCTATTAATGAAAACAGTAGGGCGGCGGAAGAGCTTGATTTGGTGTAAAGCCCGCTTATCGCCGTGTTTACTTGCCTCGTTACGCTATCTATAGTAACGTAAAATTTATTGGCAAGCGAACTTATTTGAACGACGCTTCCGCTTGAAAAAAGGCTGTTAAAGGTGGTAATTTGGTGCTGGGGTAAGTGCATAGGCAAAGCGCTTACGTTTTGAATTAAAATGGGGTCGTTGGGGTTATCTAAATTGATTTGCAAATATCCCTTGCTTGCCCAGTAATAAATTAAAGAAGTAATATCTTCGGGGCTTACGTGGTTATCAATATATTTGCCCATAACTAAGGGGTCCATTTCGTCGGGGGCGGTAAAGTTAACTACGGGCGTTATGGGAAGCTGCGTAAACTTTAAAAATTTTAGCGCTATAACTATTACTAAAATAACTAACCCTGCAATAACGAAATAGTAAGGGGTAAAATCGAAATAGGTGCTTAAAATTCCGCTTTCAAAATACAGGTCAAACGTAACGCCCGTTTCCTTTGCAAGGTGGTCTACGTGTGCGTATATGGCGTTATTATTATAGGTGTAGTCGTTAGAATCGGTAAAGGTGTTTCCAACGTAATACTTAGTTTTTTCGGCGTTTAAGCCCTCGGGTAAATTTAAGGTGATATCAACGTCGTAAATTTCGCAGTCCCAACCGTAACCTATTGCGTTTAAGAAAATAGCGTCGTCGTTTTTAGGCCGCGTTATAGCGTAATCGAAAACTATTTTATATTCGTGTGTTTGCCCCGTTTTAATAGAGTAATCTCCAATGCTCAGCGAATAAAAACCTTCGTAATCTTCTTTATAATAAGCAACTTGACTTTCAACGCCGTTAATAATTTCGTAAACGCTTACTTTTTTAACTAACTCTTTATCGTTTATGGGAATATCCCTATAAAAGCCCGTGCTATTTGCCCCTTGGTAAAGTATGGTTATATTTTCGGTAACCGTCATAGAACGGTCGGAATTAATATCGTAAATTACGTCGTAGTTCTGTATGGTAAAACGGTAATCTTTTGCCGCTTTAACAAAAAGGGTGGGGGATATAAAGGCAGTTAAAGCAATTAATATACCACTAATAAATATAAGTATAGTCCGTAAATTTATCGTTTTTTTCATAATAATCCTCTCAATTAAAATAGAGCGGAATAATTCCGCTCTACTCAATTAAAAACTTACTTTAACGTTTTTACGTTCTTCTTCGTTATCAAGTTCAAAGTATTTAAGCTCTTCTAATTTCATAAAGTTTGCAATTAAGTTAGTAGGGAACATTTTTCTCTTCGTATTGTAACTTTTAACGGTGCCGTTATAATATCTTCTTGCGTTTGCAAGTTCAGCTTCTATAATTTTAAGCTGGTTAGATAAATCCATAAAGTTTTGGTTAGCTTTAAGATCGGGATATTTTTCGGCAACTATGTTAATATTTCTTATAGCTTGAGTAAGGTTTTTATCTGCCAAAACCTTTTCGTTAGCCGTTTGCGCGCTAATAGCTTGATTTCTAGCCGCAATAACCTTTTCAAGCGTTGCACTTTCGTGCTTTGCGTAACCTTTAACCGTTTCAACCAAGTTGGGAATTAAATCGTATCTTTTCTTAAGCGAAATGTCAATGGTCGATTCGGCTTCTTTGCAAGTTTCTAAAAGTTTTATAAAGGTATTGTGAACCGAGGTTATCCACGCAATTAAAATAATTACGAGCAAAATAACGACGACGGCAATTACTATACCTATAATAAGTCCGGGGTCTATAGCTAATAAATTCATAAATCCTCCTATAAAGCGTTTTTCTTAAGTTCTACGATAGCTGCTTTTAAAAAAGTTTCGGCGGTGGAATTCTTTCTTATAGCGGATAAAGCTTCGTCAAAGTCGAACCACTTAACTTCCGTAAGTTCCGTTTCGTCTATAACGGGAGTGCCGTCTTCTGCTACAATTAAAAAGTTAAACATCAACACGTTTTTGGGTTCGTGATAGCGTGAGCTCATAAACTTATACTTAACGGTGTTAAGCTTAGTTTCTTCTTTAAATTCACGGGTAACCGCCTTTTCAGCCGTTTCGCCCTTTTTAACGTAGCCGGCAAACAAAATAAAATCTTCGTTGTCAATGTGCTTGGCAAGCAATATTTTATTTT
>JAGAMH010000139.1 GCA_017624815.1 Clostridia bacterium | reverse complement strand
TGCGTTGCCAAGGGCGTTTCGGGTAGATTCGAACACGGTCCCGCACCTATTCCCGAAGAAGGTTTATGGATAAAGGCAAAAGAAATCAAAGACATTAAAGGTCTTACTCACGGTATCGGCTGGTGTGCACCCCAACAGGGCGCTTGTAAGCTTACGCTTAACGTAAAAGACGGTATTATTCAGGAAGCTTTGGTTGAAACCATAGGTTGTTCCGGTATGACTCACTCCGCTGCTATGGCTTCGGAAATTTTACCCGGCAAAACCATTTTAGAAGCGTTAAACACCGACCTCGTATGCGACGCTATTAACACCGCTATGAGAGAATTATTCTTACAAATCGTTTACGGCAGAACTCAATCTGCGTTCTCTGACGACGGCCTTCCCGTTGGTGCAGGCTTAGAAGACCTTGGTAAAGGACTTCGTTCGCAAGTTGGTACTATGTACGGTACTGCTCTTAAGGGCGTTAGATATCTTGAAATGGCAGAAGGCTACGTTCTTTCTCTTGCTCTTGATAAAAATAACGAAGTTTGCGGTTATAAATTCGTTTCCCTTGGAAAGATGACCGACTTTATTAAGAAGGGTTTAACCCCCAACGAAGCTTATGAAAAATCTATCGGCACTTACGGCAGATATACTAAAGAACAGGGCGCAGTTAAGCATATCGACCCCAGAACGGACAAGGAGGTTGACTAATTATGGCACTTTTTGAAAGCTATGAAAGAAGAGAAGCCAAAATTTTAGGCGTTTTAAAAGAATACGGCATTAATTCTATTGAAGAATGTAAAGATATTTGTCTTGCTAAAGGCGTAGACTGCGATAAGATTGTTAGAGGCACTCAACCTATCTGCTTTGAAAACGCAGTTTGGGCTTACACTGTTGGCGCTGCTATCGCAATTAAAAAGGGTTGCGTAAAAGCTGCTGACGCTGCTGCCGCAATTGGTATCGGCTTACAAGCTTTTTGTATTAACGGTTCGGTTGCTGAAAACAGAAAGGTTGGTTTAGGACACGGTAACTTGGGCTCTATGCTCTTATCTGAAGAAACCGACTGCTTCTGCTTCCTTGCAGGCCACGAATCATTTGCAGCTGCAGAAGGCGCAATTAAAATTGCTGAAAACGCTAACAAGGTTAGAGTTAAGCCTTTAAGAGTTATTTTAAACGGCTTAGGCAAAGACGCAGCTTATATCATTTCTAGAATTAACGGCTTTACCTACGTTAGAACGGAATTTGATCCTTATAGCGAAACCGTTAACGTTGTAGACAGCGTTGCTTTCTCCGACGGTCCTAGAGCTAAGGTTAAGTGCTACGGCGCTGATAACGTAAACGAAGGCGTTGCAATTATGCGCCTTGAAAACGTATCCGTTTCTATTACCGGTAACTCTACCAACCCCACCAGATTCCAACACCCCGTTGCAGGCACCTATAAAAAATGGTGTAATGAAAACGGCGTTAAGTACTTCTCCGTTGCATCTGGCGGTGGCACGGGCAGAACCCTTCACCCCGACAACATGGCAGCTGGTCCCGCTTCTTACGGCATGACCGACACCATGGGCAGAATGCACGGCGACGCACAATTTGCAGGTTCTTCTTCCGTTCCCGCTCACGTTGAAATGATGGGCTTAATCGGTATGGGTAACAACCCCATGGTTGGCGCAACCGTTGCAGTAGCAGTTGCAGTTCAAGAAGGTATGAGCAAATAATTTTAAATATAATTTTAAAGCCGAGAGGATTTTATCCCCTCGGCTTTTTAATGCGAAAAAATAAATTATACCGTTTTTTTGATTCTATTCTGGCAATAGCTCGACGCTGATTTCAAACGTTTTTAAGTTAATAATAACGTCGTACGTACCTATTTGCTTAAAGTAATAATTTTTACTGCTTGCCGATAAAAGGTTAAAGTCGTCTACTACCGTCAATTTATACGTTCTATATTTTTCGGTGTGAAATTTGGGTAACGACGTAGTGTTTTTAGTATCTACTACTATTCGTTGACGGAAAACGTAAGGCACGGCACTATCGTAAGGTTGCAACGTAATAAAGTCCGTTCCGTCGTAATATACGCAACTATATTTAGCCGTATCGGGATTAAGGAGTTCAAGTTTTACTTCGTAAGTTTTTGCATTGATATAAATATCGTAGTTACCGCCCACGTTTAAAACGACGCTTGGATAGGCATAAGAGCCGTACTTTTCGTTACAGCTTTCATTAAGCGTTATTTTATAAATGCTCGTGTGCGTGGCGTCTTGGAAAGTGATTGTTTCGTTTACACCAATAGCAAAATTACTAATAACGAACTCGTCGGGATTTGCAGGATTTACACTCATATCCACCCATTTAGCCGCATTGCTATAAATTTGACATTTTTTAATAGGGTAATATTTAGGCGTATCAATTTCGGACTTATATTCCATATCGAATTTAAGCGTATCTACGTCGAAAACGAGCTTATAAATACCTTCTTTTTTTACGTTAATTTGTATATCGTAGCCTTGTTCCTTTTCTTCTTCGGCGTATTCGCTATCGGCACTATCACTTAAAGAAGCATACAAATCTTTATAGTCGTCGGTTACGATATAAAAATAGTCGTCCTTATAAAAATATAAATTATCGTAAACCCTTTTATTTCCGTCAAGATAGAAGTAGTCCATTTTCAAAAAAGCGCCGTTTACTTCCATCCATAAAGAAAATCCTGGCGAAGTATAATAGGTAGTATTTTCTTCAACGACGAAAAGGTCGTTAGTTATATTTTCAGGAGCAACGACTTGAATATCGTCGTTATAGTTTGTATTCGGTTTAAAGCCTGACCCCATATTACATCCAACGAGAGTTAACGCACTTATAACGACCATTAACGTTGCTATAAAGTATGTAAATTTCTTTTTCATATTCTTCTCCTTGTAAAATTTTTTAATTAAATTTTCGGAAAATATATTAAAAAAATATTTAATATGTGTTAAAAATGGATTATTATAGCCGAGAGCGTTTATCCCTTCGGCTTTTTTTTATGCTTAAAATAAGTTGCATCTCCCCATTTAGGCCAATTCTCAACTTCTTTATTAGAAAAAGTATATGCCATTTCATAATCATTGCAAATTTTAGAATTTCCACCGCAATCCCCTCTTCGGTA
>JAGAMH010000138.1 GCA_017624815.1 Clostridia bacterium | reverse complement strand
TACAAAGTGAAAATTTCTTCTTGTTCTTTTGCAAGAGAAATTAATTCTATATCAACAACTTCCATTTCCTGGAATATTTCGTTGACTGCCGAAAGTTGCCCTTTGCCACCGTCTATAACTATTAAATCGGGTTTAGGGAATTTTTCTTCTTCTATAGAATTTAATTTTTGTAGTCTTCTTTTTAAAACTTCTTGTAAAGATGCAAAATCGTTTGCGCCCTCAACAGTTTTTATCTTAAAACGCCTGTAAGAATTTTTATCCGCTTCACCGTCGATAAAAACAACCATAGAACCGACTTTATCAACCCCACTTACGTTTGATATATCGTAACACTCTATACGGCGTGGATAGCGCTTAAGATCCAATAATTCTTGCAACCTTCTACAAGCGTTTACGGTCATATCGTCTTTATGTTTAATTTTCTCGACAGACTTATTTAAAAATTCTTTAGCATTTTCTTCTGCCATTTGCAAAAGTTTATGTTTAACGCCTTGTTTTGCGCAAGTAATTTCAACGTTTTTTCCAACGTTTTCTTTAAAGTATATTTGCAATAAATCTTTTTCGCAAAAATCTTGAACGATTATTTCTGAAGGCGCGCGGTGGCGTAAATAATACTGCGAAATAAACGCCGTAAGGGCTTCTCCGTCGGTTATATGAGCTTCTTCAAGTGCATAGCTATTCCCCCCCTGCATAATGCCTTTTCGCACGATTAAAACGTTTACTGCGGAATACATTTCGTTAGTATTGTAAGCAATGATATCGGCGTCGATATACTTATTTAAAGACGTTATTCGCTTTGCTTCTAATTTAGTTAGCATACCAAGCTTGTTTTTATAATCAATCGCTAGCTCAAAATTTTCGTTTTCAGCCGCTAAAAGCATTTTTTCTTTTAAAAGCGTTTCTGCATCTTTATAGTTCCCGTCTAAAAACAAAAGGGCTTTTTTTACCTTTTCTGCGTAATCTTCCTTGCTTATTTTATGTGCACAGGGAGCGTTGCACCTTCCCAAATGATAATTTAAACACTCTCTTTTGGGTTTAGAGTTAATCGCAGTATGGCATAACCTAACGCAATAAGTTAATTGCAAAGTATCTAAAATATCTTTGCAATTTATTCCACCCATAAAAGGACCAAAGTATTTGCAGCCGTCTTTATTAAGTTTGCGGGTGATGGAAAAAGTGGGAAAATCTTCTTTTAAATCAACTTTTATATAGGGATAAGTTTTATCGTCTTTAAGTAAAACGTTATATTTTGGTTTATATTTTTTAATTAAATTATTTTCAAGTGCTAAGGCGTTAATTTCAGAATCGGTTATTATATAGTTGAAATCAGCAACGTTAGCCACCATTTGCATAACCTTTTCGGGCTTTGGCGAAGAGTGGAAATATTGGCGCACTCTATTCTTTAAAATTCGAGCTTTTCCAACGTAAATTACGTTAGAAAACTTATCCAACATTATATAAACCCCGGGGCTATCCGGAAGCAATTTTAGCTTTTCTTTTATAACGTTCATATTTACCTACTATACCATTATTTATTTTACCACAATTACGTAAAGTTTGCAATATTAAAAATATATATTTTTAATTAATAAAGCAACGATTATTACAAATTTGTTAAATTACATTGACTGCCGCCCAAAAAAGTAGTATATTAATATAGACGAGGTTTAAACACGCATTACTTATAAATGATACTTTTACAATGAATTTTGACTACGAGTTTTACTACGAAGGATTTTTTGGGTATAGCTTAACTCAGGATTTCGAATATTGGTCGCTTGCACATTTATTGCCAATATTTTTACTTATTGGTGCTATTATTGCAACTTACTTTTTACGCAATAAAATTAAAAATTGTAAGTTTGAAGAATCTTTACGCTTTATTTTAGGTTTTCTTTTAATTTTAAACGAAGGTTTTTATTATTGGCGAGTAATGTACGTTGGTAACGGCGGCAGTAGCGACCCCACTCAGTTGATAACGAAAATTCCCTTACAGGTATGTGAATGGTCCGCATATATTTCTGCCTTTATGCTTATGAAAAAAAGTAAGCACGCCTTTGATATTTGCTTTTACGTATGCTTAACGCTTGGAATTATTCCCTATTTTATGCCTGCAGTCATCATGCAAACAGGCCCTGGTTACGCAAGATATTATCAGTTCTGGATTGAACATTTAATTCCCGTATACGCAGTTTTTTATATGATGTTCGTTCACGGATTTAAGCCCAACTATAAAAAAGTTTATAAGCCTTTTGCTATGCTTGCAATTTTAGCAACGCTTGCAATTATTGCAAACTACAATATTGAAGGCGCAAACTTTATGTATTTAGCTTCCGGTACGGCTGGTGACTCCATTGCGAATATGCTTCCCGAAAGTATACCCGTTAGATTACTTTTATACATAGGCATTTTAATTGTTTTATTCTCTCTGCTTTCTCTACCTCAGATAATCCGCGACATAAAGGCGTTTAAAGCTAAAAAGAAAGCTTATATAAAACAAGATGAGAAAAGTTTAACAAACGACTATAACGAGCCTAAAAACCCAGATTTAAACGATAATGATTAATTTTAAAGCCCGCAACGAAAAGTTGCGGGCTTTATTTTAACATCCCAAAAATTCTACGCCTTTTAACATTACGTCGTTTACAGTATCGTTAATAAGGCTATAAAATATTATTTTTCCTTGTCGTTCGCATTTAACTATTCCTAAATTTTTTAATAGTCTTAGTTGATGAGAAACGGTCGTTTGATTAACGTTTAAAACTCTTGATAAATCGGTTACGCACATTTCTGAAATTGCTAACGCTGACAAAATTCTAACTCTAGTAGCGTCGGCAAAAATAGAGAAAAAACAAACTATACTGTTTAAAACCTCACCTTCAGGAACGTATTCCGTTACCAACTCTTTAGTGCGCCTGTCTAAAAGCATTGTATTTTGCATACGGGCACCTCCTATAAAAATTATAGTCGTTTATATGCTTATATGTCAAAATAATGCCTTGACTTATACTGTCATAAAAAATATACTTTTGTCATTTATTTTCGATTTTGACTACGGTATATCCCGCATTTGTTACAACGCTAGTTATCTCTTCGTCGGAAAGCTCTTCTCGACTTCTTAAAACCGCTAATTTCTTTTTTAACTTAACGTCGGCAGATACAACGTTTTTTACTGTAGAAAGAGCGTTTACTACTCTTTTAGCGCAATGTTCACAACACATACCGTCGATATATACGATTTTTTTTATATAATCCTCACAATCAATTAAATTCTTATTTTTATATCTTAATAATCTTAAAGCGTTACCAACTACGAATAACGAAGATAAACTCATGCAAGCAGATGCTATCATGGGATTAAAAGTAAATCCAATAAACGAAAATGCACCTGCAGCAACGGGTATCATTATTACGTTATAGAAAAACGCCCAAAATAAATTTTGCTTTATATTTCTTACCGTAGCTTTACTCAAATCGAAAACCGTATCTAAAGTTTTAATATCTTCACTTACGAGAACAACTCCCGCAGAATCTATTGCAACGTCAGTTCCGTTACCCATTGCAATACCTACGTCGGCTTGTTTAAGCGCGGGCGAATCGTTTATGCCGTCGCCAACCATCGCAACGCATCCGCCTATATTTTGAACGTTTATAACAGACTGCAGTTTATCTTGAGGCATAACTTCGGCTAAAAATTCGTCGATTCCAACCGAGTT
>JAGAMH010000137.1 GCA_017624815.1 Clostridia bacterium | reverse complement strand
TAGGTTGGCCTATATGGGGCGCAGTACCTTTGAGCGTAATTATATCCATGTGTTTGGCAGTTATGGTAGACGTGGGTATTTTCCGCCGAGGCAGATACGTAAACGCCGTTGGTAAGCAGATTATAACGATGGGCTTAATTTCGGTAATAGTAAGCGTTATTCCGCTTATATTTAGCGAGTTAAGATATGAATCGGTTAGCTTTTTAGAAGGCAACTTTACTTTCGACGTAGGCGGTTATTTAGTAACCTTCTCTAAAAACGCTTTAGTTAGCATTATTATTACAACGATAATTTTGGCAACGCTCTTTATTTTATTGCGTTACAGCAAATGGGGCTTGTCGGTGCGCGCAACGGCTTCAAACGAATACGTTGCAGGCATGATGGGCGTAAATACCCACGTCGTAACGGCAGTATCTTGGGGTATAGCCGGCGGTTTGGGTGCGCTTGCAGCTTGTATAAACTCGGCAGGCGGCGCAGAAATAGGCCCTTACTTTATGACGGAATATCAAGTAACTGCATTCCTTGCCGGCATAGTAGGCGGCTTTGCCACCTTCCACGGACCGGTAATAGTTGCGTTGTGCATACCGCTTTTTACCAACCTTATTTCGTGGTTCAGCAACCAAGTAATAACGAGTATTACTGGTAATATGACCTTAGGAGCTTCGGTAGCAGGTTGGGCAACTACTATAATTTACGTTATAGCGCTTATAATAATATTCTTTAAGCCTAGCGGAATATTCGGTAAAAAACTGGAAAAGAAGGTGTAGCGTATGGATAAGAAATTATTTAATAAATATTCCTTCGATAACGCAAACAAAACTCCCGGTTTTGGAAAAGTAGTTGGAGAGCAGGTTAAAAAGCAACTTAAAAATCCCGTTTGGCACTATATTCTATTTGGAATAGGCGTGTTATTTTTACTAACGCTTTGCATAAATAAAGTATTGCCTTATTCTTGGTACGGCGGCTTTGTTATTACGGCGGCGTACAGTATATCTTCTATCGGTTTCTGCCTTCTTATGGGATATTCCGGTATGGCGTCGCTCGGCACGGGCGGTTTTATAGGAATAGGTTGCTATTCTATTTACTACGTTATGACGTTATCGGGATTGCCCTTCTTCTTGGGTATTTTGGTGGCGATTGTAATAGCCGTGGTTATAGGCGTTATAGTAGGCTTTATTTCACTTAGAATAGAAAGTATTTATTTAGTTATTTTAACTTTAGGCTTATCTGAAATTTTGCGTAACGTATACGTAAAATTACAAAACGCGATAGTTATAGGCAAGGTTGAAATTTTCGGTCATACTTTAAAGAGCACGGAAACTATGTACGTTATTATTCCCGTACTCGTTATAGTAATGATTATAACCTATAATATAATATCCAGCCCCACGGGCAGAGCAATGCTCGCCATGAAAAATAGCACGGCGGCGGCTCAGGCAATGGGTATAAGCCTTTTAAAATACAGATTAATGGCGTTTATTATATGTACGGTATTTGCGGCTGTAAGCGGCAGTATGATAATACTTAGAAACGGTTCTGAAACGGCTTCTAACGGCGTTGGTGCATACGCTTTAATTACTTCGCTAAACGTGTTGGCGGCGGTTATTATAGGCGGCTACAAGTCGATTTGGGGCGCAATATTCGGAACGTTCGTAATGTACGGTTTAAGCAGTACTATACTTCAAAGAATTGAACTTTTTGCAAACCATCCCGAATTAATTACCATAGTAAGCGGCGTGTTGGTTATAGTGGTAGTAATGTTCTACCCCGGCGGACTTGCTCAGCTTTTAGCGGGATTAAAAATTAAGATTAAGGGATTGTTTAAAAAGATGAAGGAGGCAAAGTATGGCAAAGATATCGGCTAACAAACCTTCTTTAATGGACAAAATAACAAAAATTTTTAATAACCCCCAAGCTAAGCTTATTAGCCTTAGAAAAAAATTACAATGGGTGGAAACGGAAAAGCAAGCGTTGCCTGAAATTTACGAAAGTAAAAAACAGCGCAAGTTAGGGGCTATTAAAAGCGGTTACGACGCAAAATTAAGCTCTGCGGCGTTTAAAGCATGCGATAAAGAAGAGTACGCAACGGCGGCTTTTAACGAAAAAATGCAAAAGTACGACGTAAAAGCTTATATGCAACACCGCGCGGTAAATCACGCTTTAACCAAAAGCATTTTCGCCGCAATTAAAAAGGGCGAAGATTATTCGGCAGCAGTTTCAAAACACGACGCGGCTATACAAGCTTTAAAGGCTAAGAGAGCCCGCTACGAAGAAAAATTACTTTCTGAAAAGGCGGCGTTTATCAAGCGCAATAATACGGCGGACGATAGCGAATACGTTGCGTTAAAGGCTAAATTGCAAAAGGAATACGACGCGATTGAAAGCTCTATCAGCGAAAAATATAACGTGGAGCTTGAAAAGAAAACGGCAAAGCTCAACGCTAAAATAGAAAAGCTTAACGCCGATATACAAGCAGTTAAAAGTACTATTCCCGCTCTTAAGAGCTTACCCGAAAACGTTTTACTTTCGGTTAAGGGATTAAAGATGTATTTTGGCGGACTTAAAGCGGTAGACGACTTAACCTTCGACGTAAAAAAAGGCGAAATATTTGGTCTTATCGGTCCTAACGGCGCGGGAAAAACTACGGTGTTTAACTGCATTACTCGTTTTTACAACGCAACGGGCGGCGATATCTATTTTGAAAACAAGGCGGGGGAAGTAGTTGATATGCGCGATTTTAAGGTGCACGACGTAATACTTCAAGGCATATCCCGTACCTTCCAAAACGTAGAATTAGTTAAAGAAATTTCCGTGCTCGAAAACCTTTTGGTTGCCTGCACGCGCGAATATCAATCTAACTTCTGGGTTCACGCTTTGGGCTTACCTATCGTTAAAAAGGAAGAAAAGCTGTTAAAAGTTAAGGCAATGAAAATTCTCAAATTTATGGGAATTGAAAACTATGCGTCGTGGCTTGCAATGGGGCTTCCCTACGGTATATTAAAAAAGGTAGAAATTGCTAGAGCATTAATGAGTAACGCAAAGCTTATAATAATGGACGAACCTGCTGCGGGATTAAACGATTCCGAAACGGCGGAACTTACCCAAACTATAAGAAAAATTCGCGACGAATTTAACGTTACCATACTTTTAGTTGAGCACGATATGGGCTTGGTTATGAGCGTTTGCGACACCGTATGTGCAATATCGTTCGGCAAAATGCTTGCAATTGGCACTTGCGAAGAAATTCAAAAGAACAAAGCCGTGCAAGAAGCTTATCTCGGTGTAGAGGAGGATGAATAATATGAGTTGCAAAACGTATTATAGAAGAATTCTCGACATTAAAAACTTAAAGATGAACTATGGTCCTATTGCTGCGTTAAAGGGAATAGATATAAGCGTAGATAAAGGTCAAATAGTGGCTTTATTGGGCGCAAACGGCGCGGGAAAAACTACTACCTTAAAGGTTATTTCCGGTTTATTAAAACCCACGTCGGGCGAAATTATTTATAACTCTAAAAACGTTGCGGGCAAAAACGCCTTTAAAATTGCCAAAGCGGGCATAATGCAATCGCCCGAAGGCAGACACGTTTTAGTGGGACTTACCGTAGAAGAAAATTTAAGGGTTGGCGGATATAACGTTAAAAGCAAGCAACAGCTTTTAAAGAATTTTGAAAGGGTGTATTCGCTATTCCCCCGATTAAAAGAAAGAGCAAAACAGCAAGCTAACACGCTTTCGGGCGGGGAACAGCAAATGCTTGCAATAGGTAGGGCGCTTATGGGCAGTCCCCAAGTATTGCTTTTAGACGAACCTTCGTTAGGTCTTGCTCCCCTTTTAATAAAGGATATATTCCAAACTCTTAAAAAGATTAAAGAAGAAGGCACTACTATTTTAATAGTAGAACAAAACGCCTTGGCAACCTTAAAAATAGCCGACTACGCCTACGTTTTAGAACTTGGCAAAATAAGTATGCACGGAAAAGCGGAAGACTTAATTAAAGACGAACGCTTAATTGCGGCATATTTGGGCGGCAAATAATAAATTATAGCAAAACTCGTTCGTGAGAAAATGAGTAAACAATAAATATTATAAAGGAGAAAATTATGAAACTTTTCAAAAAAATTGCTATTGGTGCAGCTTTAGTAACTTCCGTTGCGGTAGTTGCAAGTACCGGATGCTTCGGCAGCCCCACTACCGACCTTAAAGGCGTAACCGATACGACCATTTACGTTGGTAACACCGCAGGTACTACCGGCGTGCTTTCCACCATCGGTGGACCTTTCAACCTTGGTATCGAAGCAGCTTTCTACGCTTATAACCAAGCAGGCGGCTACAAGGGCAAAGACGAAGCTGGCAACGCTTTAACCACCGGCTTAAAGGTAGAACTTAAGCACTACGACGACGGCGGCGACCCTGCTACGTCCAAGACCATGACCGAAAAACTTATCCACGAAGACGAAGTATTCGCAATCGTTGGTAACTTTGCGGCAGCTTGCGTAAACGTTAACCTCGACGTTATTAAAGAAGCTGAAGTACCCATGGTATACGCAGCTGCAGGTAACGATACTCTTCATAACGACAAGGCTGAAACGCTTGCAGACAGAGGTATCTTCCCCGTTCAACCCTTAAATAAAACGGAAGGTAGATCTCTTATTCTCCGTGCGTTTGCTCCCGCAACCGCAGGCGGCCTTGCAGGCACTAAGGTAGGCGTTCTTACCGATACCGGAAACGAAGCAAGCATTTCTATGATTGAAGGGATCGAAGCTGAAAAAGCAACCCTTCCCGAAGCTCAGAAAAACGCAGTAGTTATTCAAGAAGTAAACGGTTCCGATTACGGCGCTGCAGTTAACGCTCTTAAGGCTGCAAACTGTGACGTTGTTATTATCACTTCTACCGGTGGTAACTATTTATCCGCTCTTAAAGCTATCGGCGCAGCAGAATACAAGGTTAAAGTTCTTACGTCTTACAACAACGCAAGCGCTGCACCTTTAAATACTAATAAGACTAATGATAATGGCACGCCCGACGATCCTTCGGACGACGTAGTAACTCAAGTACTTTCTGAAGAATATACTAAGGTATTCGAAAACGTATCCTTATATTCTCAAGCTTGGTTAGACTTAACTTCTTCTACCGAATTCTATAAAAACAGCGAACACGCTTTATATGATATTTACTACGCTACCTATCTTGCTCTTTATCAACTTCCCACTGAATACGGCGGATTAGGTATGGACGAAGCAACCGCAACTGCAACCTTAAATACCTACGGTATCCCCGGATTTAAGAACGAATACTGGACCGTTGCCGAAGATATTTACGATTACTGCATTGCACAAGGTAAAGACGCTGGTACTGCTTACGCTATGAGCTACGACGCATACGCACTTGCAGGCTACATTGCAGGCGACTTATTCATCCAAGGCTTAGACGCGTTAGAAGAATCCGGTAAAGCTCTTACCAGAGAAAACTACGTTGACGTTATGGAAAGCGCAGACCGCAAAATTATCACCGCTAACGACATTTCGTTTGCTAACGGTTTACGTCAAGGCGTTGACTCCTTCGCGTTAACTCAAATTTACGTTGCCAACGGTGCTGCAACTTCTGCAACCATTCACACTTTAACCTCTCTCGATGCATATCGTGAACTTATCAAAGGTTAATATTTAGCATATTCTAATTACGGCGTCAATTAAATTTCTCACGAATGATTGCGTTTGACGCCTGAATTCCTACTTTAAAAGTCGCCCTTATCGCTTTAAATTTTAAGCGGTAGGGGTGGCGAAAAGTAGCGTTAATTAAACTATATTATAGGGGCAACGGCTAAACTTTTAGCCAAATTACTTTAAAAAATTTTAATGCTTTTTATATAAATAGTTGCAGTAAATATTTACGGCAATTTAAATTAAATTTGAAAATAATCTTGCAAAAGCAAGCGTATATAAAGGAGATTATATTATGGCAAAGTACGTTTCTATTACCGAAGCGTTAAGCGTTGTAAAAAGTAACGATTATATCGTAACGGGCTTAGGCGCGGCAGAAGGCAAAGAATTTTGCAATAATTTACACACTATAGCAGACAAGGTTAAAAACGTAACGGTTTCTAACTGCTTGCCTATGGGCGCTTATGAATTTATGGTAAACCCCGCTTATAAGCAAAGCTTTACTTGCGAAAGCTGGTTTTATACCCCCGCTTTAAGAAAGGCTCAGGCAAACGGCAACGTTGCGTTTATCCCCAACCATTTACACTTGGCGGCAACAAAGCGTTTATATTGGCGCGAACCCGATATTTACGTTGGTATTGCCAGTATGCCCGATAGCCACGGCTACGTTTCGCTTTCCCTTTCAAACACTTACGAAATGCGTATGATAGAAAAGGCAAAGGTGGTAATTTTAGAAATCAACCCCAACGCTCCCAGAACGTTTGGCGACGTGCAACTTCACGTTGACGAAGTTGACTATTTAGTGGAAGTTGATTACGCTATACCTGAAATTGCCGACGCAGTTCCCAACGAAAAGGACTTGGCTATAGGTAAAATAATTGCCGATATGATTAAGGACGGCGACTGTATTCAGCTTGGAATAGGCGGTATTCCCAACGCCGTTGCGGAAAGCTTATACGATAAAAAGAACCTTGGCGTTCATACCGAAATGTTAACTAGCGGTATGGTAAAGCTTGCCAAGGCGGGCGTTATTAACGGCAAGTGCAAACAAACGCACAAGGGCAAAATGGTTGCGGCGTTTGCAATGGGTACTAAAGAACTTTACGACTATATCAACGACAACCCCGCGGTTGCAATTATGGACGGCGCGTACGTTAACGACCCTTATACCATAATGCAAAACGACAACCAAGTTTCTATTAATACCACCATAGAAGTGGATATAACCGGTCAATGCTGTTCGGAATCTATCGGTTCTAAGCAGTTCTCGGGCACGGGCGGACAATCGGATACCGCTTGCGGCGCTCAGAAATCTAAAAACGGCAAATCTATTATTGCGCTCTATTCTACGGCAATGGTTAAAAACCCCAAAACGGGCGAAAGAGAAGAAACTTCTAAAATCGTTTGCCAATTAAAGCCCGGTGCGGCAGTTTCCCTTTCCCGTAACGATATCGACTGGCTCGTTACCGAATATGGCGCGGTTAATTTAAGGGGTACGGGACTTACCGAAAGGGCAAAATTAATTATATCGGTGGCTCATCCTAAATTTAGAGAACAACTTACCAAAGAAGCTATTGCCTTGGGAATATTAACCGAATAATAGGGGCTTATTATGGCGGAATTTACCTTTGACGGAAAGAAAGTTTATTACGAAGTTCACGGTACGGCGGGCAATCCTTTAATAATTTTAAACGGAATTATGATGTCTACCGCAAGCTGGAAACCCTTTATCGACGAGTTTGCTAAAAACAACGTGGTTATTTTGGTGGACTTTTTCGACCAAGGTCAAAGTCAGCGATTAACCGAAGAATATAAACACGATTTACAAGTAGAGCTTTTAAACGAGCTTATAGGCAGACTGTGGTATAGCAAGGTTACTTTAATGGGAATTTCCTACGGCGGCGAAATAGCCGTGCAATACGCCTTAAAATATCCCAAGCGCGTTCGCAGATTAATTCTTGCAAATACTTGCGCGCGCACTTCGCCTTGGCTTAAAAAGATTGGCGACGGCTGGAACGAAGTTGCAAAAACGGGCAGCGGTTTGGCTTATTATTTAACGACTATTCCCGTAATATATTCCACTCAATTTTTTGAAGATAGAGCTGAGTGGATGCAAAATAGAGAAGCGTATTTAACGGAATATTTTTCCAGAAAGGACGTTTTAGAAGCGTTAATTAGGCTTACGAACAGCTCGGTAGGATACGACGTTGTAGACAGGCTTGGAGAAATAGATTGCCCCACGCTCGTTATTTCGGGCTCTGAAGACGGGCTTGTTCCTCCCACCGAACAACAGCTTTTACACCAAAAAATTAAAAATAGCGTTTACGTTACAATAAACGGCAGCGGACACGCAAGCATGTATGAAAACCCCGCCGCATTTGCCGCTTTAGTTTTAGGTTTTACCAACCTTAACGACGAAGGAATATCCGTTTAATACTATAAGGGAGAAAGAGATGGACAAGAAAAAAATTAATATAGGAAAGGAAGAACTTGCATATTTAGACGAAGGAAGCGGTGAAGTGGTCGTTATGATTCACGGCAATATGTCCTCTTCCATACACTACGAGCCTTTAATTTCGCGCATAAAAGATAAATACAGATGTATAGTGCCCGATTTAAGGGGCTTTGGCGATAGCTCTTACAATGAGCGTTTTTCAAGCTTAGAAGAGCTTGCCGAAGACGTTAACGCCTTAACCGAAAAGCTTAATATAGATTCGTATTATTTGGTAGGTTGGTCTACAGGCGGCGGAATTGGGCTGGTACTATGCTCCAAATACCCGCAAAAAGTTAAAAAGTTTTTCAGTATAGAAGGTGCGGGCTTAAAGGGCTATCCCGTTTACGTTAAAGAAGATTTTAAGTCCACGGGCAAGCCTTACGCAAGCAAGGAAGATATGGCAACCGACCCCATGCAAGTAGGACCTATGCTTCAAATTTTTAATAAAAAAGACGCAGTTTTAATGGCGTCGGTGTGGGACGCAACCATTTATACGGTAAACAAGCCCACAAAGGAACAAAGCGATTTGTGGATTGCGGAAACGCTTAAACAGCGCAACTTGGTAGATTTAGACTGGGCGCTTGCAACCTTTAATATTTCAGAAGAATTTACTCCTTACGGCAAGGGGAACGGCACTATTAAAAACGTGGTTTGCCCCGCGGCGTTTACTATGGGCGAAAAGGACGTAGTCGTTCCCGACTATATGGTTTTAGATAACTACAACGCCTTAAAACCCAACGCAACGTTGCTCCCTTACGATAAGTGCGGACACTCGCCTATGGTAGACTGTCCCGACAAGCTTGCTACCGACGTGGTAGAGTTTTTCAGTAAATAATTTTTAATTAAATCATCCTACAAAATTCCTATAAAAAACAAACGATACGGGTGGCACTTTTGCCGCCCGTATTGTTTTGTAGCCATTATCAAAAAACTACCATCGCTTTGAGCGGTGGAATTAAAAATCTTCAGATAAAAGAAAGCCTCCTATGATTATTCTTTATAATTTGTTTTCGTGCCGCCTTATTTTGCCCGCATTGTTTATTTTTAAAGCCGTTTGCAACGTTATTAATTTTAGAAGGTTATTTATACTGCCGACATTATAGTCGCCAATTTTTTTTAGTTTATCGTGGAGTTTTTGGTTTAATAATATCGTTACGGAAGTTTTTGTATAGCCGTGTTAACGTTGTAGCTATAGCAAGTTTTAGGCAGTAAATACGTTATTTAAATAATATAAATTATTTTTATTACATGACAATGTGTGGCAAGTTATAAGGAGTATAATGTTATCAAATAAACGTAAAGGACAAAAAATTATGAAAGTTAAAGTATTTTGCAAAACGACCGAAAAGGGAAAACAGACCTTTTATTTAACGGTAGAAGGCAGTATTTATTACCTATTTACCCAAGATTATAGGGTGAGCGTTAAAGAGTATTTTAGCCGCGGATTAAGCGTTAACGAGCTTTTTAACGGCACGGGTAGAAGGAATTTAGCCGTATGTAAAACCAAAGAAAAGATTATAAACTACGTAAAATATATTGAAAAAGAGTTTAATTTATGCCTTTTAAAAAGTACGGAAAAACGTTTATCTAAAAATAAATACGCTGCTTAAAAATTAAATTGCCCCCGTAATATGTGGCAAATAACGCCTTTTTATTGGTAATTTAGCAATGGAAGCAAGTGAAGATAGAAGCGCGGCGTGAGTAGCAAAGGGGTATTATTCATTACGAAACGCTGCGTTGGTAAAAGTGTTAAAAACGCCGTGAACGGCAATGGGCGAAAGCATAAGTGGGATGCGCGGCGTGAGTATTATAGGTGGAAGGTAATACTTATATTAGTTGTTCGGGTACGCCTTGTACAAGACATATTTAGCCGCTAAAACAATAAAATAAAATTTAGCTTGTATTAAGCTTTGCGTTATGATATAATGTAAAAGATTAAGAGGTTAAATATGAGCGATTTTATTAACAAAGTAAAAGCAATCGTTTTAGGACACGCTATAGGCGACGCCTTGGGCGTTCCCGTAGAATTTTCCGAAAGGGAAGAGTTAAAAGATAACCCAGTGACGGATATGACGGGTTACGGCACTTACGACGTCCCCGCAGGTTGTTGGTCGGACGATACAAGTATGTCCTTGTGCGCTCTCGACGCGATTTCGGGAGAAAAGGTAGATTTTAATCTTATAATGCAAAATTTTGCAAAGTGGTATAACGAGGCGGAATATACCGCCACGGACGAGGTTTTCGACATAGGCAATACCTGTTGTAAGGCTATATTAAACTACGAGCGTGGCAATCCTTATTACGAGTGTGGTCTTAGCGACGAGCGTTCTAACGGCAACGGCTCACTTATGAGAATTCACCCCGTGGCGCTTGCTGCCTATCTTAGAAAGGGGGATTATTCCAGTAAACTATATCTTATAGAAAAGGCGTCGGCGTTGACGCATGCCCATAAAAGGTGTAAAATCGCTTGCGGAATATATTCCTTCGTTTTGTGGGAGTTAATTGAAAAGCCCGATAAAGAGTCGGTGTTCGTCGGTCTTAAAAAGGCTAAGGAATACTACGCTTACGAACAAGAGCTTGCGCACTTTAACGCTCTTTTTAATGAAGATTTTGCAAAAACGCCCGTTGATAAAATAAGCGGTTCGGGCTACGTTGTAGATACCCTTTTGGCAGCCGTTTGGTGTTTGCTTAACACGTCTAACTACTCGGATTGCGTGTTAAAAGCGGTAAATTTGGGGTTGGATACTGATACCGTAGGCGCAGTTACGGGCGGACTTGCAGGCGCATTATACGGCTTAAACGGCATTCCTCAAGCTTGGAAAAACGCTCTTTTAAAGTGCGATTACATAGAACATTTATGCGAAAAAGCCTTTAAATAGATGCTAATTTTTTATTTTTTTAACGCAAAATACTGCGTTAATTCAAGCATATATGGGGGCTAATTTAAATTTTTAGGTAATTTTATGAGATATTATACCGTATCAGACCCGCACGGGCACTTTTCGCTTATGAAAAAGGCTTTAAAAGAGAGTGGGTACTTTAGCGACGATTCGCAAAAGAAATTAATAATTTGCGGAGACCTATTCGATAGGGGTGGCGAAGCTATTGAAATGCAAAACTTTATCGTCGATTTACTAAGCCGAAACGAAGTTATTTTAATTAGGGGCAATCACGAGCTTTTAATTGAAAAATTAGCCGAAGATTTGCCTTTTTATACTGCGGGTGATTATCGCTTTAATCACCACTTTTTAAACGGCACTTTTTCTACTGCTTTTCAACTTACCGGCTTTAAAGAAGATGGGTTAGAAGTTTATCCCAAAAGGCTAGCTCTCGCCCTTAAAAATACTCCCCTTTTTAAAAAGATTTTGCCCGCTTGCGTAAACTATTTTGAAACGGATAAATTCGTGTTCGTTCACGGATATATCCCGTGCTTTGCCAAAAAAAGCCCGCTCGGCTATTACGGATATAAATATCTTCCCGATTGGCGCAACGCCCTTCAAAAGGACTGGGACGACGCCGTGTGGTATAACGGAATGGAGGCTAGCCGAGCCGATTTGTATAACGTTACCGAGCCGAATAAAACGATAATATGTGGGCACTATAAGGCGTCTTACGGTCATTCTACGCTTGAAAATAAGGGAAGGGAAAGCGGAGAAAACGCAGACTATACGCCCTATTACGGCAACGGAATAATTGCAATAGACGCCTGCACCGTTCAAAGCGGGTTCGTTAATTGCATAGTTTTGGAAGATTAAAATTTGCTTGTTAATAAAATATTGCGGCGTTGTGTTGAGTGAGCGCCGCATAAAAATAAGCAATTTTTCCGCCGCAAGAATTATTGCGGTGTTTTGCACGAAAGTATTGCCTCCAAAACCAAAAAAACGGTGTTAATTAATGCGTTTCCGTAAAGAATTATTACTGCAATTTTTACTTTGGGTTACGCTGCTTATTGCGTAAAAAAAGAGCTATGATAGCAGGCTAAAAGTGCGGTGAAAAATTTTCGTTGCCGAAACGTTAGCCGTACGATAAAGAAATTTTAATAAACTCAACGTTACTTTTATGATTGTAATTTTAACTATATTGCGACCTTGTCCGCTCGACTTATATGCGGAAAGGTCGTTTTTTTTACTTTTACATAGTAAAGTTTTACAAAAAGTTGTTACTTTTTTCTAGATTTTGACAAAATATTTCAAAATGATTATTGACAGTTAAAAATATGTGTAGTATAATAATAAGGCTAAACGGCATCGGCGCGTTAAAAGCGTCGTTTTTCCTTTTAAGGCTTTTTTAAAAAACTTTAAGGGAAAGGTAAGTTTGGTAAAAACCTTATCCAAGGTAAAAATAATATTTTTTAAGAAGGAGAAATTGTTATGAGAAGAAAACTGATGAGCTTGTTCGTTGCATCGTTATTAGTTATCGCTATGACGGTTGCTGCGTGCGGACTTGTAGTAACCCCTCAAACGTCTCAACCTACTCACAAATGCGAAAGCGTTTGTCCTGAATGCGGCTTGTGCTTAGACGAAGATTGCGCAGCCGACGTTTGTAAGGATAAATGCCCCGGACATGGCGGTCCTTCAACGCCTACGCACGAATGCGAAAGCGTGTGCGAAGAGTGCGGATTGTGTACTGATACCGAGTGCACCGACCCTGCCTGTGCCGACAAGTGCCAAGGACACGAACCCGTTGAACACGAATGCGAAAGCGTTTGTCCCGAATGCGGATTGTGTCTTGACGCATATTGCGAAGAAGAGGCTTGTGCAGAAAAATGTCCCGGACATCAAGAAGTTCACGAATGCGAAAGCGAGTGTCCTAAGTGCGGATTATGTACGGATAAATACTGCGAAGAAGACGCTTGTTTAGAAAAGTGCGAAGGTCACCCCCACGAATGTGAACACGTTTGCCCCGATTGCGGCAGATGTACCAACGACGCTTGCGAAGAAGAAGTTTGTGAAGAAAAGTGCCAAAAGTTTAACGTTACTTTAGTTAAGGGCGCTACTTTTGCAAACGGCGAAACTTCTGCAACCAACGTATGTGCTCTTCCCAACGTAACGCTTGAACAAGGCAAGGAATTCGAAGGCTTTATCGACGCCGAAATGAATTACTATACGATTGAAGAGTTAAAGGACGGCCTTAACGCTAACTTAGAGCTTACTGCTATCTATCAAGAAGATATGCTTGCTTACGCTCAGTCCGATACTGCAGCTACGGGCGTTTCCGGCGTATACGGCGAACATATTTACGAAGACGGTATTTACAAAACGCAAGTAACCTTTAAGCAAAATACCGTTGCCGGCACTTGGTTTGCAGGCCGTGGAAACCACGACTCTCAATCTATGCCCGAAATGAACATCTACGCGCCCGCTTACGGCAAAAACGTTGCGGTTATTTACATATTTAACCACGCAAGCGTAGACGTTCCCATTAAATACATGGTTGAAAACTATGGCGATCAAGGCTCCGTAGAAGTTACTCTTGCGCCCGGACTTAATAAGTTTGGCGTAACCTTTGGTGGCGTAGGTTCTCATCCCAATTTCTATACTTCCGACCATCAAATCATATTACAAGAAAACGCTACCGAAGATATCGTATTAGATACCTACGGCTACGTTTACGTTGATCATTTAATTTCTGGTATAAGAGTAACCAGCATCCCTAGCCTCGTTTACGAAGAAGGTAAAACCGACTACGATTGGACGGGATTAGGCGTAAGCTTAATATTGGAAAACTTTGAAAGCAACAACTTCTATATTCATAACTACGACGTTAGAGTAAACGGCAAAACGGCAGTAGTAAGCTACGGCGAATACACCGCAAGCTTTATAATCAGCGATTCTGACGCTACCGATATGATTACTTATACGCCCAGTACTGGACTTGGTGATCCCGAAGGACCCAACGGCGCTCACGGTAATATGGCGGGCGCATACCCCAACAATACGGGTATGACGGCAGAATACGTTACCTTAGAAGGCGGTATCCCTGCAACTAAGTTTACCTTCCCCGCAGGCTCTACTGCTTTATCCGGCCGTTCTATCCTTGAAAATAATTACCCTACCGTTCGTGGTGCGGAAGGTAATAACTGCGCTATTCCCGTAGTTGCAAACACCAACAAGGTAGTTAAGCTCCATTTAACCAACAACGGAACGGAAGAAGTTTCTATCCGTTACGGCGCAATCGACTACTGGTACGAATACGGCGTTGTAGACGTTACTTTAGCCGCTGGCGAAACTAAGGTAGTTGACTGGACTATTAGCTATAAGTCCGATAGCGTAGGCTTAAACAACCAAATTATTTTGTTAAACGATATTAACGCAGAAGCATCCGTAACCGTATGGGGCGAATACGCTGCAACCGGACTTACCGGTGTATCCGTTGCGACTTTAGCCGACGACCTTAACTTCTACGTTGGCGAAACGTTCTCGGCAGAAGGTTTAGTTCTTAAGGCAGCAGGCCCTAGCTTTAGCCGCGTTTACATTGCAAGAAATTACGAAACTTCGTTAGACGGCCACACCTTTACGGCAGCTGACGTAGGCGAAAAAGAAGTTATAGTAGTATTCGGCGGCAAGCAGACCACCTATACTATCAACGTTAAAAACCACGCGGATAGCATGTGCGAAATTTGCGGCAAGTGCGCAGACTATACTTGCGAATTTGCTGGTTGCACCGAAAAGTGCCAAGGACACTTCGACGCAACTAAACTTACCGTTATGTCCTTCAACCTTGGAACTAACGGCGTTAGCAACGAATACAACAAGGCAAACCTTCTTGCTAAGGTTCAAGATCAATTACCCGACTTAATGGGCACGCAAGAAGAAAATAGCTTATGGACGGCAGCTTTAAACGGTGTGCTTGCTCCTAAGGGATATAAAAACGTTATTATGTACCGCGACGGCGTAGTTAATAGTCAACTTGGCAACGAAGGCGCAGGTATATGGTATAACTCCGTTCGTTTTGAACTTTTAGATTGGGGCTATTTCTGGTTATCCGATACCCCTAACGAATCTTCTATTTGGGATCAATACGGCGCGCAATACAAACGCGTTACCACTTGGGCTGAATTTACCGATAAGGCAAGCGGCAACAAGTTCGTATATTTCAATACTCATCTCGGCTACGAAAGCTCTGAACTTTGGGAAAAGAGCGCCGACATGATTTTAAGTCACGTTAAAACTTACACCGATTTAGGCATTCCTTGCCTTCTTACCGGTGACTTTAACTTTGAATCGGTTGACGAAACTGCTGCTCCTGCATATGAAAAGCTCACGGCAGTATTCAACGATTCTCACTACGACGCAACCGTTAAAAACTACACCGTAGGCAAAGAAAATACTTTCAGCGGCTACGGCGAATACGACGGCAGCGGCGAAGAACACGTTAAGCCTATCGACTATATTATGTATACCGATAGCTTCGTAGCAAACGAATACACCATTTTACGCGAAGAATTACCCGACGGTGCAGAGGTTGGCGACAGACAATACTTCTCGTCCGACCACTTTGCAATTAAAACGGTATTTGCATACGGCGAAGACTGGACCGACCATAAGTGTCAAAACGTGTGCGAAACTTGCGGTAAATGTACTAACGCAGATTGCCAAGAAGTAGAATGCGCAGATAAGTGCCAAGGACACGTTGGTGGCGGCGACAACTTTGAAACTGAAGGAACTTATCCCGACGATGGCGAATTCGTTCCCTTTGGACACGATATCGTTGCAGTAGACGCAAAAGCTGCAACTTGTACTGAAGACGGCTACGAAGCATATTGGACTTGTACCTCTTGCGGAAAGTTATTTAGCGACGCAGAAGGTAAAACCGAAATTCAAGCTCCCGTAGTAATTAAAAAACTTGGACACACCGAAGTTATCGACGCAGCAGTA
>JAGAMH010000136.1 GCA_017624815.1 Clostridia bacterium | reverse complement strand
TAATCATAATATATCTCCAAAATTTATTTTACCGTAACTTTTCTGCCGTCTTTTAAAATTTCGCCGCGGCAAAGCTTTTTAACGCAATAGGGAAGAAGCTTATGCTCTTCTTTGAGTATTCGTTTTTGTAAATCTTCTGCGGTATCCCCTTCTTCTACGTTTACCGAACGCTGAGCTATTATTGCGCCGCCATCGGGAATTTCGTTTACGAAGTGAACGGTACAACCTGAAATTTTTGCGCCGTAATCTATTGCCGCTTGATGCACTTTAAGACCGTACATTCCCGCGCCACAAAAGGCAGGGATAAGCGAAGGGTGAATATTAATTATTCTGTCTTGATACTTTTTAATAAAGCTTTCGGGTATTATTTTAAGCCAACCTGCCAAAACGATATAATCTACCCCGTGCATATTTAAAAGGTAAGAAAGTTCTTCGTATAAAACTTCTATATCGGGATAATCGCATTTAGCAAACACCGCCGAACGAATACCGTGCTTGTTTGCCCTATCAATTGCGCCTATTCCGCTTTTAGACGCAACTAAAAGTTCTATTTTACAAAAATTTTCCCTTTCGTTAGCGTCGATTATAGACTGAAAATCCGTTCCACCGCCCGAAGCGAATACTGCTATCTTTTTCATTAGAGTAATTTAACTCCGCTTCCGTTTACAGTTTTACCTAAAACGCAGCAGCTTTCGCCCGTGGATTCAAGCTGAGCTATGGTTGCTTCAACGTCTTTTTCGTCTACGCAAACTACCATACCTATACCCATGTTAAAGGTGTTGTAAATTTGTTCGTCGGAAATTTCCGCCATTTGTTGCATAACATTGAAAAGTGCGGGGACTTCGTAAGATTTGGTGTTAATTTCGCAGCCTATTCCTTCGGGGAAAATTCTGGGAATATTTTCAATAAAGCCACCGCCCGTAATATGAGCGATACCCTTAACCGAAACTTTTTCAATTAAAGCTAAAATGCTCTTAACGTAAATTTTGGTGGGAGTTAAAAGTACGTCGATAACTCTTCCGCCAAGACGTTCGTCGTATTTTTCAAGTTCTTCTTTGTTTTCGCCCCAAAGCTTTCTTACTAAGGAATAGCCGTTGGAGTGCACGCCAGAAGATTTAATTCCAATAAGAACGTCTCCCGCTTTTATATTTTTGCCGTTAATAACCTTTTTTAAGTCAACTACGCCTACTGCAAAACCTGCAATATCGTATTCGCCGTCGGAATAGAAACCGGGCATTTCGGCAGTTTCGCCGCCGATTAAAGCCGCACCAGACTGACGGCAACCTTCCGCCACGCCGGAAACTACCGTTGCAACCGTTTCGGGAGAGAGTTTTCCCGTTGCAAAATAGTCTAAAAAGAATAAGGGTTTTGCGCCTTGACAAACGATATCGTTCACGCACATTGCAACTGCGTCGATACCGATAGTGTCGTGCTTATCTGCAACGAACGCGTATTTAAGCTTGGTGCCAACACCGTCTGTTCCTGCAACTAAAACGGGTTCTTCCATTCCGCCAGGGAGCTTTAAAAAGCCGCCGAACGAGCCGATATCGCCTAACACGCCATCGGTATAGGTAGATTTAACGTGTTCACGCATAAGTTTAACTGCTTGGTAGCCTCTTTCTACGTCTACACCGCTGTCTTTATAAGAAATAGCCATAATTTATCTCCTTGTAAATTCATTATATTTTTTTAGGTTAAATACGTGCACGAGCGCGCACGCGCGTAAATTAAACACCCGCAGGCTTGTTTTCTGCGGGTATTAAGACATTATAATTGCGCCAACTCTTGCTGTAAAGCTTTGTCGTCAGCGTTAATTTTATTTTTCATATTTTGTTTGTATTCGGTAAGCTTTTGTGCAATTTCGGGATATTTTATACCTAAAATTTGCAAAGCTAAAAGACCTGCGTTTTCACCGCCGTTTACGCCTACCGTTGCAACGGGTATACCTGCTGGCATTTGCACGATTGAAAGAAGGCTATCAAGCCCGCCCATCATATCCGTTTTTACGGGCAAGCCGATAACGGGCAACGTTGTGTACGCGGCAATAACACCGCCCAAATGCGCGGCTTTACCTGCGGCGCAAATTATAACTTCTACGCCGTTTTCTTTTGCGGATTTTGCAAAATCGTGAGCTTCTTCGGGTGTTCGGTGAGCGGATATTACCCTTACTTCCGTTTCTACGCCAAAGGATTTGATAACGGAAATTGCAGGCTTTACAACGCTTAAATCGGACTTAGAACCCATAATTAATGCTACTTTACTCATTTTAAACTCCGTATTAAACAAATATTTTAAGCAAATACTAAATATATGGTATTGCTGTATATAATTTTTATAACGTACATTTTGGCAATAAATTTTTATTCGTTCACACTTATTAAAAGCCAACGCGACGAAGCGACCGAAGACGGTCAAAGCAGAGCCAGCGGCGACGGAAAAATAATTCTTTGTGCGTTGCTTGGCGGTGCCATTGGGGTATTTTCGGCAATGTTTGCCCTTAAATACCGATTAAAAAATTTATTGCTTATGGTGCTTATTCCCATTTTTATAGTAATAAACGTGTATCTATTTATATTACTATTTAAATCGGGGATAACCTTTTTCGTTATTTAACACAATATAAATTAAATACGTATTTATTATAACACAATATATTGTAAAAAGAAAAGTGTTTGACCTTAATATTTTTTATTTTTTACAAAAGAAAATTTTTAAAACGAGTTGTTAAAACTTTACACCTATAAACTACTTTTTAACAAAAAATTAGTCTCTAAAAGCTTAAAAACTTTAAGGGGCTTTAAGTATTATTGCAAAAGAGCGGCAATTATAGTTTTTCTTAAATCTTCACACGAGCCGTATTCTCTTGGTAAAGTTTGATTTTGAGGTTGGATATCGGCGGAAATTTTTCCCTTTTTTAACACGATTATTCGGTTGGAAAGCATTAACGCTTCGTCGATATCGTGCGTTACAAAAATTGCCGTTCTTCCTTCTTTGCGCTGAGTTTCAACGAACGTTTTTGCCATTGAAAGCTTTAGTTTTAAGTCGAGCGAGGCAAAAGGTTCATCCATTAAAATTACGTTTGACGGATATAAAAATGCGCGAGCTATTGAAACGCGTTGGGCTTGTCCGCCGGAAAGTTCGTTGGGATACGCCGCAGATTTTTCAGTAAGTCCGCAAGATTTTAATAAGCTTTCTATTTTTACGCGGTCGTTGTTTACAATTTGCAAGTTTTGGTACACCGTTAAATTGGGCAAGAGATTGGGCTTTTGGAATATATACGAAACGTTTAATTTAGGGACTTGTCCGCTATATTCGGTTAAGTTAGCCAAAACGTTTAAAAGCGTAGTTTTGCCGCACCCACTTTCCCCTAAAAGGCAGGTTATTTCCCCCTTTTTAAAGGACACGTTAAAGTTTTCGTATACGGTATTTTGGGGGTAAATTTTGGTTAAATTTTTAATTTCAATCATTTTTTACCTCCACCCTATTCCACTTGAAACAAAGTCTGTTTATAAAGTAAAAAATCAACTCAATAATAACGCCCGCAATTACCGCAATAAGCGTTAAAGCGGCAAGGTTTTCTATTTGTATATACGCATTTGCCTCCATCATAAGACCGCCTATGCTAACGTAGGTGTTTGCCATTACTTCGGCAGAAATAATAAGCTTAATTGCAAAGGATAAATTTGCGCCCGTTTGAGAAAAAACGTAAGGAAAAACCATGGGCAAATATATTTTAGTAAGCTTTGTTTTTTTGGAAAAATCGTATACTTTTGCCACCTGTAAAAT
>JAGAMH010000135.1 GCA_017624815.1 Clostridia bacterium | reverse complement strand
TTCGATAAACTTTTTAAAATTTTTTATTTATAATGTGAATAAAATTGTACAAAGGAGGAAATAATATATGTTTGAACAAATTGCACAACAACTTTCAGAACAACTCGGCATCCCTGAATCTAAAGTAACTTTAGAAAGCGACATTATTAAAGATTTAGGCGCTGACTCTTTAGACGTTGTAGAACTTTTAATGGCTTTGGAAGATATTTCCGGTAAAACCATTCCCGAAGATAAAGTTTCCGACATTAAAACCGTTGGCGATTTAATTAACGTTTTAGAAAGTATTTAAAAATAACGTCCGTAGAAAATTTCTACGGACATTAATATTTTAATTTTTAAAATTTGAATTAAAATAACCACGCAGCTGCGTGGTTATTTTTATTAAACGATAATATTAATTAAGCGTTTAGGTACGATAATAAACTTTTTAATTTGTTTATTTTCAATAAGGGGGGCAATATCTGCGTGAGCTTTAACCAACGCTTCAATTTCGTTGTTGCTCATAGAAACGGGAATATTTATTTTAGCTTTAATTTTACTGTTAACTTGAACAGCATATTCAAAAGTATCATCTACAATTTTACTTGCGTCAAATTCGGGCCATTTTTCGTATGCAATAGTGCCTTCGTGACCTAAAACTGCATTCCAAATTTCTTCGGTTAAGAAAGGAATAACAGGGTTTAAAAGCTTAATTAAGCCTTCTGCATATTCGGTAGGGAAGCATCTTTTTTCAGAAGCTTCTTTATATACGGCATTAACGAAAATCATCATTTGTGAAATGGCGGTGTTAATTTTCATTGCCATATAATCTTCGCCAACCTTTTGAACAGTTTGATGGTAAAGTTTATCAAGGTTTTTGTTAGGTTCGTTTTTAATAACGTCCATTTCGTAATATAAACGATGTATTCTATCAACGAACTTTTTAACGCCCTCAATGTTAGAAGTGTTCCAAGGCTTAGTATCTGCAACGGGGCCCATAAACATTTCATACATTCTTAAAACGTCTGCGCCGTAATCGCGAACTATGTCGTTAGGATTAATAACATTGCCCAATGATTTACTCATTTTGTTGCCGTCTTCGCCTAAAATCATACCTTGGTGGAAAAGCTTTTTAAAAGGCTCTTTATAGGGAACGTAGCCCTTATCGAATAAGAAGTTATTCCAGAAACGGGAGTAGAGAAGGTGTCCAACAAGGTGTTCTTTACCGCCTAAATAAAAGTCTACGGGCATCCAATGTTTTAATAATTCGTAATTTGCAAATTCCTTGTCGTTGTTAGGATCGCAATAACGTAAGAAATACCAAGACGAACCTGCAGAACCAGGCATGGTAGTAGTTTCTCTTTTACCCTTAACGCCGTTATAAACAACGTTTACCCAGTCCTGAGCGTTTTCTAACGGTGCGTTTCCGCCGTGCGCTTTATAGTCGGTCATTTCAGGAAGAATTAAAGGAAGTTCGTTATCATCAAGTAAAGCAACTTCGCCGTTTTCTAAATGAATAACGGGTAAAGGTTCTCCCCAATAACGCTGTCTTGCAAAAATCCATTCGCGAAGTTTATAAGAAACGGTCTTTTTGCCGCAATCGTGTTCAACTAACCATTCAGCCATCTTATCGATAGCGTCTTGCTTATTAAGCCCGTTTAAGAAGTCGGAGTTAATATGCAACCCATCTTGTGTCCAAGCTTCTTTTTCAATATCGCCGCCTTCTAAAACCTGAATAATGGGAATGTTGAATTTTTTAGCAAATTCATAGTCGCGAGTATCGTGCGCGGGAACGGCCATAATTGCGCCCGTACCGTAAGAGGTTAAAACGTAGTCGGAAATCCAAATGGGAATTTTGTTGCCGTTTACGGGGTTAATAGCGTAAGCACCTGTAAAAGCACCCGTTTTATCTTTGTTAAGTTCAGTTCTTTCAAGTTCAGATTTACTTGCGCATACCTTTTTATATGCTTCGATTTCTTCTTTTTGTTCAGAAGTGGTAATAACGTCAACCAAAACGTGTTCAGGTGCTAATACGCAGTAAGTAGCGCCAAATAAGGTATCGCAACGAGTTGTGAAAACGGTAAACTTTTTATCAGTACCGTCAACCTTAAAGTCAACGTTTGCGCCAACAGATTTACCAATCCAGTTTCTCTGCGAAGTTTTAGAAGATTCGGGCCAATCAATTTCATCTAAGCCTTCCAAAAGGCGTTCTGCGTATTTGTTGATATCAATAACCCATTGCTTCATATTTTTACGAACTACGGGGAAACCGCCGCGTTCGCTCTTGCCGTCTATAATTTCGTCGTTAGCTAAAACAGTGCCAAGCTCTTCGCACCAGTTAACGGGTGTTTCAACGTAGCGTGCAAGACCTTCTTTGCAAAGCTGTTTAAAAATCCATTGTGTCCATTTATAGTAAGAAGGATCGCAAGTGGAAACAGTTTGATCCCAATCGTATGAAAGTCCAATCATTTTAAGTTGATCGGTAAAGGTTGCAATGTTCTTTTTAGTAAAGCCTTCGGGGTGATTGCCCGTATTAATTGCAAATTGTTCAGCCGGTAAGCCAAAGCTGTCAAATCCAATCGGGTGCAATACGTTAAAGCCTTGCATTCTCTTCATTCGTGCAACGATATCGGTTGCGGTGTAACCTTCGGGGTGTCCAACGTGTAAACCTGTACCAGAAGGATAGGGGAACATGTCTAAAATATAATACTTGGGTTTAGAAAAATCATGTAAATCGGTATGGAACGTTTTATTATCATCCCAATATT
>JAGAMH010000134.1 GCA_017624815.1 Clostridia bacterium | reverse complement strand
TGGGGTGAATTCTGACGAAGGTTATTTAGAATTGCCTACGGTTAATTCGCTAAAAGACGTAAGACTTAAAGCCGCTTTAGATAAATTCATTGATAGAACTTCGCTTTCAATGGCTAAAGCTCCCTTAATAATTTTCAAACCGAGAGCAAATCCTGCAAAAACTATGCTCGATATGACAAAATTTTTGAAATTTGCTGCAAGTTTTGTTTGATTTTTATTAAAAATAAATTGCTTTAATTGCTAAAATGATATATAATATTGTTTAGTGCTGATAAATGCACCTTTTAAACAACTCTTGGAGAAACTCATCATGAAGAAAAATAAGATAATCAGCTCAATTATCGTTACCGCACTTGCCGCATCAGTAGTCCTTCCCGGTTGTGGACTCGTTTCCACTAATAGCGAAAAGGATATGGCGCAAGTTGTAGCAACCGTGGATATTACTGCAAGCGAAACGCTTAGCAGCGAGCTTAAAGCTTATGAGTCGGCTATCGAGCCCACCAACATTTATAAGAGAGATTTAATCTCTTATTTCTACAACGTAGGTAGTTCCTATATTCAAAACGGTTATACCTATTCTCAGGTATTCGAAATGTTAGTAGAAGGTTTAGTTAACTCTGCGTTAATTACCCAATATTCTACTTTATACGTTCTTAACGAACTCAACGTTGATAAAGCTGCATACGCTGCAGTTACCGGCGAAACGGAAATTGATAAGCAAATCGCTCAATACGAAACTTATCTTTTAACCGCTGAAGAAGTTAAAGAAGTTAAATATTCTTATTGGTCTTCGTTAAACTCTTCTATCAACTCTTACGAACAAAACTTTATTGACGAAGAAGATGAAGAAAAGAGAGGATCTGCAACGAGAACTACGCCTACCAACGTTGATACCGAAGTTGAAGATTTCTATCCCGAAACGGATAGCGGCGAACTCAACTACAACATCTACACCGGTTACGAAGGTTATAAACTTTCTCAAAGTGGCGACTATCAAGAAAACGGCGCATTAGATGGAACTACTAAAACTACTCGTTTAAGAGCTTATAACGCTTTCGTTAATTCGCTCAAGAGCAACTATCTTATTAAAGAAGGCGAAGATATTTCCGAAATTTTAAAACTCGATTATATCAAAACCGAATACTTAGCCGAATTAAAGAGCGCTATAGTTAATAAGTTCTACGAAATTAGAGAAGAAAAGCTTGAAACGGAAATTCTTTCCGACGAAAATGAAGAAGCTAAGAGCTATATTCAAAATAGATACGAAGAACTCGTAAATCAACAAAAAGCGAACTACACCACGTCAACTGCTTTTGAAACGGCAATGGGTAGCATGTCCGATTCTTCCTTCATTTTATATAGCCCCGACACCACGAAAGATACTAAAGATGCAAACGGAACTTTCGGATTCGTATATAACATTTTATTACCTTTCAGCAGCGAACAATCTTATCAACTTTCTGCTCTTCAAGCCGCACGCGACGGCTCTACTGCAGGCAAAGCAAGAGAAAACACTTATTTTGCAAGCAGAAACGCGATTTTAAAACAAATTGAAACCGAAGACCAACGTGCTGCTTGGTTCAACGGCGCAACCGAATATGCGTTCGACGCAACCGATAAAGTTTCCGACTACTTCGGCGACAGTAAATATCTCTTCTTCGAAAACAACGTAGTTGCTAACGACAGATACGAAGGACTTAAAAATTATATTGGTAAATACGCATATAACGGCAAAGTAATTAAAAATAACGACGAAACTTATACCTTAAAAGGTGAAAAACTTGATATCGACGGTATGTTAAGCGAACTTGAAGCATATGTTAATTATGTATTAGGTAGCGACAAGGTTGATTATACCGTAGATAACGGTTACTACACCAGAAATGACTTCTATACCGTAGACGAAGAAGGAAAGGACGTTGTAGATTATTCCAAGCTCGTTTATGCAAGCGGCAAAATCAATGTTGGTACTTTAACTGCTGAAACGCGTAAAAACGTATTCGTTGACGGCGATCTTTACAAAGCAATGAGCGCAGTAAACGAATTACAATACGCTTACACCACCGACACCGCAGTTCTTTCCGAATATTTAGGTTATACCATTTCGGCTTACAGCACTCAATTTATTAAAGAATTTGAATACGCTGCACAAACGGCGGTAAAAGAAGGCGCAGGTACTTTTAAGGTTTGCGCAGGCGACTACGGTTGGCACCTTATTTACGTAACTTATACTTTTGATCCTAACGGCGGAAACGTATACGGCGCTCCCGATTGGAGTAAGATTGAAGACGAAGGCACTTTTGAAAAGCTTTTCTTCGATTACGTAATGCAATCCGACTTGAGTAATGCAACCACGGGTTACCGTGTATCTATCGTAGAAGAACACAGCAGTAGCAATACCGTTTCGCTCTTCGAAGATACGTATCAAGATTTAATGGAGTTAGATAACCAAACGGCATAAATGAATTTATGGCAATCAATAGCCCTTGGCATTGTCCAAGGGCTAACTGAATTTTTACCCATTTCTTCCAGTGGACATTTAATACTTTTTCAAAGACTATTTAACGTTGACCTTGAAGGGAACGATTTATTTTTTGACGTAATATTACATTTAGGCACGTTAGTTGCCGTATGCACAATTTTTTATAAAGATATACTAAAGCTGTTTAAACGTCCGTTTAAGCAGCTTTTTTATCTGTGCGTTTCAACGTTGCCTGCCGCGTTGATAGGTGTATTGTTGGGCGACTGGTTAGACGATGTGTTTTACGGCGGAAAATACCTATGGCTTTGTTTTATTTTTACTGCAATTTTGTTAATTGCTGCCCAACTATACTCCAAATACCGCAAAAAAACGCTACCTTTAAACTTCAAAATTTCTACAACTATGGGCTTAGCTCAAGCAGTTGCGGTATTACCTGGAATTTCCCGAAGTGGGGCAACTATTACGGCTGGAGTATTTGCAGGCGGAAAAAGGGAAGAGGTGGCAAAATTTTCCTTCCTTCTTAGCGTACCAATTATATTGGGGAGTTTTGTTTTCTCAATTTTAAAAGGTGTAACGGGCGGATGGGGGGCTTTTACCGTGTCTGCAAACTTTGGCTTTAACGCGGTGGTAGGCTTTGTTGCGGCGGCATTATCGGGTTTGTTTGCAATAAAAGTAATGCTTAAAGTAATTAAAAATGCGAACTATAAATGGTTTGCAATTTATCTTATAATTTTGTCTATAATTTGCATATTTGTTTAATTTAATGAATATATGAATAAAATTATAACGTATTAAGCATTATATACAAAAAATTAATTTATAAAAAAATATTTATTTTTATATAAAGTGTTGATAATATGTATTTAAGGGGGTATAATGTAAATACTTTATTAACAAATTTTAGGAGGCAAAATTTTTATGAAAAAATTAAGCACTTTAATTGCGCTCATTCTTTGCGTAACTATCGGCGGCGTTTACGCAGCTTGGACCTATGCAACCAACGCAGCTTCTAGCGGCAGCGATTCTATGCGCGCAACTATTACTTCTTCCGATTCAACCACTTCTAAAGGTACAATTACCGTAGAAATCGGCAATTCTACCGACGCTGCATTCGTTTTGACTATTGACGAATCCACGACCGAAGCTTTCCACACCGCTTTAACCACCGATTTAGCAGCTACTCAAGTTATAGTTAAGTTTACTGCTAACGCTGGTTCTAACGACGATGTTCAAGCAAACGGTATTCCTATGGTTATTACTATGACCGACGACTCCGTTGATAACTACTTCCAAGGTAGCGGAGATGATTCAAAGACTGCTATTTTTGTAATTAAGAGCACTTTACCTAAATGCGAAAACGGTGTAAGAGAAGTTTCCGCTGGCGGCGTTATCACTTTCACTTATACGTTCACTTTAGATCAATTTATTAGCTTTAACAGCCACTACTTAATCGACTACGATATGTATCAAGCTTACGCTTCTCAAATTTCTAATTTGATGTTAACTTTACACGTAGCAGAAGGCACTGCAGCTTAATTTTAAATTTTACATATCAAAACCTAACCCGATTTTTTCGGGTTAGGCTTTGGTTTTTTTCGTTTTAGGGTATTTAAGGATTACAAATGTCACAGTACGAGATTTACGTTCTTATTCTGTGTTTAATAGTTTTTACGGTATTAACGGTATTGTTAGGTATAATGCTTGGTGTTATCGTAAAGCAAACTATACGTGCTATTAATGCTGGCTTAGAGGACGATAAAATTAAAAAGGAATATCTTGGCTCGGGCGTCGGGACAAAATTTTCGGGAGTATTAAACTTTATTATTTCCGTAATTTTTTGTGCCGTCGTTTTGGCGTTTTTCGTTTTCTCTATGTACACCAACTACACCGAGGACAAGCTTACCGATAATATGCCAACTCTTCGCGTTGTAAATTCTGGTTCAATGGCAGAAAAGCACGAAAGAAATACCTACCTTACCCAAAATAACTTAAACGACCAATTCCAAACTTTCGACTTAATTTTAACCTATAAACTTCCCGACGAGTTCGATTTACAGCTTTACGATATAGTAGTATACGAAGTAGATGACGTATTAATCGTACACAGAATAGTAAGAATAGAAGAACCCAACGCGGAACACCCCGATTGCCGCCATTTCGTATTGCAGGGCGACGCCGTGCCTACGCACGACCGCGTACCCGTATTATATAAGCAAATGAAAGCTATTTATAGGGGCGAAAGAATACCTTACGTTGGCAGTTTCGTTGCCTTTTTGCAATCGCCCGCAGGGTGGCTTTGTATTCTTTTAATCGTGGTGTACACAATAGCTACGCCTATTATCGAATCAAAGGTTAAAAAGGCTAAACGTCAACGTTTCTACGCTGCTTTAACAACCGACGCCGACGTTGATCAGCAACAGTTAAGCGGTTCTGAGTTGAAGATACTTGCCAACGACGTTAACGATAAACGTAAGCAAATTGCACTTGCTCGCGAAGAAATGCTTAAAAAGTACGAAGAAATTAGAAGCTTAGAAAAGCAATTAAACGAAAGCGATCCCGAAGGATTCTACGAAGACTTCAAGCGTAAATAAGCTCTGAAATATTATTATGAAAGGTTTAAATATCGTTAAATACGTTTTTACAACTATAATAATAGCGTTTGCAATCGCCGCCATACTTTCCGTATCCGGCGTTTTTTCAGCGTGGACTTATGCAACTATGCCATCTATATCCGGTAAAGACGACGTTGCGGGAACGGTAGGCACTTTCGACTATTCGGGCACTCAAGAAGGCACGGATGAAGACAACGTTAACGCAATAAATAGACTTTTACAAATTTTAAATAACGATATTAAAATCCCCGACGGAGGAATAACCGTTGGAGGAAAGTTATATACCAAAGAAAATGCAACCTCATTCCAAGTTTTACAAGCCATAATAGACGAAGGCGGTGGAGCAATTCAAACGGGTGCATACGTTGGTACTATGGACCAAGACGTAAGAGAGGCTTTAATAGCTTTATTTGGTAAAGACGACGACGGAAATAACGTGATAGACGATGCGAACGGCGTTACTTTCTTAATTAAAGAGCAAAGCGTTACTGGCGATAATACGGCAGAGTATACCATATATTCAACGCTTTCTTCTAACATTATAGATGAAAACGGCAATTACGTTTACGATTGGTATCAAGGCAATAAATGGCTCAATCCCGTTTACGTAACTTCGTTTACTAGATCGGGTAGTGCTTGGGTAAGTGCCGTTTCTCTCGTTGGAAGAGCGGAAGCAAATAACTACGAAGGTGGTTGGTTTGCCGACCAAAACTCAATATATACCGATACTTGGGAAACTATTGCAGGGAACGTTACCGAAAACGGTAAGGTGGAAATTAACGCGGGGTTAAGTCTTTCACAGGCAATTACAGCATATAAAAACAACAAAAAAAGTTAAAAATAAAGCCTACGGCATTAGCCGTAGGCTTAAATTATTAAAGTAACTGCGCATCCCCTTTTGCCGTAAAAAACCGAAGCGTAAACGTTACAGGTGACTCCTGCAAAGCAACCTTATGGCACACCTACAAAACTGTTTAGTGCTGCTATATTCCTATCCTGACACGGTTCGCAGCCGTAAGTTGCATAAGACCTTGTTATCAACGTTCCTTATAACGCGCAGCCTTCCATCTTTTACGTCGAGAGGGGCGTTCAGTTCTGCTATAGCGGATTGCAGATACAGGGCACCGCTAACTCCCCACCTAGCGCAGCAAAGGTATTATAACTTATTCAAGTTTTTTTTGCAAGCGTTTTAAGGTGTAAGCTTGGTGAAATATATTTAGCTATTTTGTAAAGCTAAAATACCTTGACATTTACAATTATTAGGAATAAAATATAATCGTAAATAAAAAGGAGTTAAATATGTCGGAAAATTGTACTCACGATTGTAGTTCGTGCAAGGAAAACTGTTCTTCGCGCGATCCTAAAAGTTTAATAAAAAAACCACATAAGAAAAGTAAAATTAAAAAGGTTATTGCAGTAGTAAGCGGTAAAGGCGGCGTAGGTAAATCTATGACCACGGCTATGCTTGCTGCATCGGCTAATTCTAAAGGCTTATTCACCGCCGTTATGGATGCTGATATTAGCGGACCTTCTATTCCAAAAATGTTTGGAATTAAAGATCACGCAATGGGCGGAGAAGACGGAATATTGCCCGTAGAATCTAAATACGGCGTAAAAGTTATGAGTATGAACGTTTTACTCGATAACGAAGACGATCCCGTAGTATGGCGTGGTGCACTTATTGCGGGCACGGTTACGCAGTTTTGGACGGACGTAGTTTGGGGAGAAGTAGACTACATGTTCGTTGATATGCCTCCTGGAACGGGCGACGTTCCTTTAACGGTATTCCAAAGCCTTCCTATCGACGGAATAGTTATCGTAACTACCCCTCAAGATTTGGTTGGTATGATAGTAGGCAAAGCCGTTAAAATGGCACGTATGATGAACGTTCCCATTTTAGGTATAGTTGAAAATATGAGCTATTTACAATGTCCCGATTGCGGCAGAAAACTTTCCGTTTTCGGAGAAAGTTCTGTTGATGCTTTAGCGTTAGAATACGGTATTCCCGCCGTTGCAAAAGTACCTATCGACCAACAACTTACTAAATGTGCTGATTTAGGTAAAATTGAAGAATTAAACGAAAATTATTTATTAAATTTCTTTGATAAAATTAACGATAGCTTAAAATAATAAAAAACGCCGAGTTGACCTCGGCGTTTTTTATACGTCTTTTTTTTCGGGCATAAATTTCCAATACCTTACG
>JAGAMH010000133.1 GCA_017624815.1 Clostridia bacterium | reverse complement strand
GTATCGTAGGTATAAGTGGTGGTAACGTCGTTAGAAATTTCTTTAACCTTTTGTCCGTATTGGTTGGTGTGAACTTCGTTAGAATACGAATAACTTTCCGTGCCGTAAGCAACGGTCGTAACGGTGGTGGTTATAAAGTCGCTTGCGGTTATATACCACGATTCTTTAGCCGTAACCTTTTTGTCTATAGACTCGGTTTTTATTCCGAAAGTAGAATCGTTGCCAAATACAAGCATAAATATTGGAGCACCGCTTTCGTCTACAAAGGAAGCGTTAGCTACGTTTTTTACCGCTTTAGTGCCGTTGCAATAAACGAAGTCGTAGCCCGTGCCGCTGCTTTTCATAGAGCGAATAAGGTTGCGCTTAATATCGTTTACCGTAATAAAACTTTCGGCGTTATAAACGTAAGTTCCGTAGTCGGTTAAAGCCGCCAATGCAATTTCTTGCGTGTCGCCGCCGTATTTGGTTAATAGTACCGCTACTAGTTTATCTAATTTTACTTCGGCAAAGGCGGAAGTATAGCCTAAAAAGGTTTTGGCTTGGGGGGTTATTCTGCCGTCGGCAACGCTGAACACTGCGCCAGAGCTAACGCCGCCCGCACAATGCACGGAAAGCGTAACGTTGGTTAAGGTTTTGTCGCCTTCGGGGAGTATTACGGGAATAACGACTTTTTGCCAACAGTTTACGGCGTAGGGGTCTACGGGCGCATAAAAGTTTTTAAGCTCGTTATTTACGTTTGCTTGTAAAATTACGCTTGCCGCCGTGCAAGAGCTTTCTACCTTTATCCAGCACGAAAATGCGTAGTTTCTATAAGTATCTTCTTCCGTAATGGTATACGAAGGGGTTATTCCCACTAAAGCCGTGTCGCGGACTACGTTTTTGCCGTTAAAAGAAGTGCCTTCCGTTCCGCCCGAAGTTTGAATATAATAGCCTTTGTCCTTTTCTAAGCTTTTTAAGGCTGTGCCAACTTTTTCTAAAACGCTTACTTTTTCACCTTTAAGGTTGATATACGTAACGTGAGTTATTCCCTTATCGTTGGTAATTTCGGTTGCGTTAGAATAGGGTGAGTTAGTTAAAAGGGTGTAGGCAAAGGTTAAATAATTTTTTTGCTGGTAATCGCTTTCGTTTAAAAGGTCGTTTTTAAGTACGCAATCGGTTAATTTGCTAACGCGGTTGTTTGCGTCGTATTCAACCTTTTTCATAACCTTGGTGGTGCAGTTTATAATATTTTGCAAAAGTCCGTTGGTGTTATAAACGAATTTTGCCACCTGTTTTTGCGTGCCAGAAACGGTAAAATAAACGGCGGTGAGCAAGTTGTTCGTATAAGAAAAAATTACCGTTTGATTTACAACACCGCTTTCAAGCGTGCGTATTGCTGTAAGATTTGAGTTGCTATAATCAAGAGCAATAAAGGACATAGGGCGGCGGTTATCGTAAATTTTTATAAGATTCCACGAAGAGTCGTACTCGAAAATTTTTCTATTTTCAGGGTTTACGCCCGAAGCTATTTCGCTAAGCTTGCCATAGCTGTTAAAAATTTTCTTGTTGCCGTATTCGTCGGTAATAACGTATACGCTGTTAGTTGGTCTCGTTAAAGTAAGGGCTTGTCCGCTATCGTCGCAATATCTTTGGGCGTTGGAATCGAACAAGGTAAAGGTGTGGCAGTAACCGTTTTCGTCGATATAAATATAATTATCTCCGTCTTTAATTACGCTTTGGTTTACGTTTAATTTCCAGCCGTTGTTCGTGCCTATAAAGTTTTGCATGGTACAGTTTTTTAATTGTGAGTTATAAACGTGGCTTAACGCTATTTGATAATCGTTTACGCCCATAACTACGTCGGGCAAAGAAAGGAATAATCTGCCCGTACCTAAATTTACTTTTACACCTTTACCGTATTCGGCAGAAGGTTTGCTTAAATCTTCGTATAAGGAAGAAGTGGATGCGGTTAAAGTTGCCGCGTTAGTTTGTTCGTTTAAAAAGTTTTCTGTCAATAATGTTTTCTCCTAAAATTTATTACACGTTTTGCGCAAATTGTGTAATTCTTTAATAAACATACAAACATTTGTTTAAACAAAAAAGTATAATTTTTGCAATATAAAAAAATTTTTTTTGTATTGTAAGAATAAAAAATATGTGGTATAATTAATAAAGAATGAAAATAGGGCGGAATGCCCAAAATATAATTTTACAACACTTATAATTTTTTAAGGAGAAAATAATGAAAAAAATCGTAACAATGGGCGAAATTATGCTCCGCCTTTCTACCCCTAACAACGAAAAGTTTATTCAAGCCGACGAATTTGACGTTAATTACGGCGGCGGCGAAGCAAACGTTGCGGTATCGTGCGCTAACTACGGTCATAACGCCGAATTCGTAACCGCAGTTCCCAACAACGAAATAGGCGAATGTGCCATTGCAGCTTTGCGTAAATACGGCGTAGAAACCAAGCACATTGCAAAATGCGGCGAAAGACTTGGTATTTATTTTCTTGAAACGGGCTCTTCTATGCGCCCTTCTAAAGTAGTTTACGACAGAGCACACTCGTCCATCACCACGGCAACGGCGGCAGATTTCGACTTCGACGCAATTTTTGAAGGCGCGGACTGGTTCCACTTTACGGGAATTACCCCCGCAGTTTCCGACGCGGCTGCAGTTTTAACTGAAGAAGCGTTAAAGGCGGCTAAAAAACACGGCGTAACCGTTTCGGTAGACTTAAACTTCCGTAAAAAATTATGGTCGAGCGAAAAGGCTCAAAAGGTTATGACGGGACTTATGAAGTACGTAGACGTTTGTATCGGCAACGAAGAAGATGCTGAACTCGTTTTAGGCTTTAAGCCTGGCAAAACGGACGTAGCCTCGGGCGAATTAGAGCTTGCAGGATATAAGTCCATCTTTGAACAAATGGTGGCAAAATTCGGCTTTAAGTACGCAATATCTTCCCTCCGCGTATCCCGTTCGGCGTCGGATAACGGCTGGTCGGCGTGCATTTACGAAGCGGAAAGCAAAACCTTCTATCATTCCAAATCTTATAATATTCACCCCATAGTAGACCGTGTAGGCGGCGGCGATAGCTTTGCGGGCGGCGTTATTTGCGGATTCTTAGACGGAAAAGACTTTAAAACGGCGCTTGAATTCGGCGTTGCTGCATCGGCGTTAAAGCACACTATTCCCGGCGACTTTAACCTTGTTTCCAGAAAGGAAGTAGAAGCTTTGGCGGGCGGCGACGGCTCGGGCAGAGTTCAAAGATAATTATATACGTTAATTACGCACTCCGCTCAAAAACACGGGCGGGGTGTATTCATATAAAAAAGGAGCGCTTATATGAAAGCTTTTATGGATAAAGATTTTCTTTTAGACACCGAAACGGCTAAAAAGTTATACCACGAACACGCCGAAAAGATGCCTATTATCGACTATCATTGCCACTTGCAACCCAAGGAAATTTACGAAGATAAAAAGTTTAGAAATCTTGCCGAAGTTTGGCTTGGCGCAGGTGACAGATACGGCGACCACTACAAGTGGCGCGCGTTGCGTGCAAGGGGGTATGAAGAGGACTCCATCTCCGGACCTGACGACGATTATAAAAAGTTTTATCAGTTTGCCGAAAGTATGCCCTATTTCGTGGGTAATCCACTATATCATTGGTCGCATTTGGAAATGAAACGCTATTTCGGTATAGAGGAAATAATAAACGCAAAAACGGCTAAAACCGTTTGGGAAAAGGCAAACGCCGTATTGGAAACTTTAACCGCACGCAAGATGATGGAAAAAATGCGCGTTCAAGTCGTTTGCACTACCGACGATCCCGTAGATAGCTTAGAGTGGCACAAAAAAATGAAAGAAGATGCAACTTTAAAGGTTAAAGTTTTGCCTACTTTCCGCCCTGATAAAGCCGTTAATATTGAAAACGCTGGCTTTGCACAGTACGTAAATCAGCTTGCAAAAGTGGTAAATAAGCCCATAGTATGCCTTAACGACTTGCTTTTGGCGCTAAACGAAAGAATAGAATTTTTCAACGAGATGGGCACTCGACTTTCCGACCACTCGTTAGAAGTGGTGCACTACGCCCCCGCGACCTACGAACAGGCAAACGCCGTATTTGAAAAAGGGTTAAAGGGCGAAGAGATAACCGATTTAGACCAAGATATTTACAAGGGCTATTTGCTCGTGGCGCTCGGCGAAGAGTACGCAAAGCGCAACTGGGTATTGCAGCTTCATATCGGCGCACTTAGAAACAATTCTAAAAGTATGCTTGCAAAAATAGGAGCGGATACGGGCTTCGACGGAATCGGCGACGACGTATTTATGCAAAAACTTTCGGCAATTTTGGGTGCGTTGGATGAAAAGAACGCCCTTCCAAAAACCATTTTATATAACCTTAATATTCGCGATAACTACGCGCTCACCGTGCTTGCGGGCTGCTTCCAAAAGGAAGGAGTTAAAGGCAGGGTGCAGGTTGGCACGGCGTGGTGGTTCTTAGATCAGCAAGACGGTATGCGCCAGAACATGGAAACGCTTATGCAAGTGGGCGTAATTTCCAACTCCGTGGGCATGTTGACGGATAGCCGCTCCTTCTTAGCTTATCCCAGACACGAATATTACAGAAGAATACTTTGCAGCACGTTAGGTCGCTTGGTGGAAAGCGGACAATATCCCGAAAGCGAGCTTGAAACGCTTGGGCAAATAGTGGAAAATATTTGTTACAATAACGCAAAAGAATACTTCGGGTTTTAATAAGCAGTAAAAAATTGCCGCGCAAACTGCGCGGCAATTAATATTTAAGGGCGCGATTTGTAAAAAAGCGCAATAAAGATTTTGCAAAACTTACAAACGGTGCTATAATTTATAAAAACCTCCGCAAAGGGTGAGCTATGGGCGAAATTTATATAAAAGTATTATTGATAATGGCGGTGCTATTTTTATTTATGGTGCCAGGCTTTTTGTTAAAAAAGTTAAAAGTTATAAAGGAAGGGGCAACGCACGCTTTAAGTACGGTGCTTTTATACGTTTGCCAACCGGCGCTTGCAATTAAAGCGTTTTGCGTGTTTAGTAAAGAAGAATACGCTATAGTAAATTCGGTAGATAAACTTACCCTTTTAAAAAACTTTGGCATTACCACGGTAATTACGGTAGTTTCCATAGTGGCGCTCTTTTTAATTTGTAAGGCAATATTTTTTAAAAGCAAAAATAAGGCAAAAACCAACGTTTATTCCTTCGTGGCAATGTTTTCCAACTGCGGATTTTTGGGCATTCCATTTATCCAAATGTTTACCGATAACAACCCACTTGCCGTTATGTATATGATGGTGTTCAACGTTTCGTTCAACGTTTTGTGCTGGACGCTTGGCGTGTATTTAGTTACGGGCGACGCAAAAAATATTAGCCTTAAAAAAGTTTTATTAAATCCCACGCTTATATCCAACTTTTTGGGGCTTATAATTTTCTTTATTCCTCAAATTAATATATTTATGTTCGAAGGCTTTAAGGATTTACAAACTTTCCCCCTGTATTTAAGCTATATGACGGCACCAATTTCCATGATAATAGTTGGTATTCGCCTTGCCGAAACACCCGTAAAACAGCTTTTTTGCCACAAGGGCGTGTATATTTCAAGCGCGTTAAGGCTTGTAGTTTCACCCTTTTTAACGCTACTTATCGCCTTGCCGTTTATCCCGCTTTTAGGAAGCGGACTTGCAAGTGGCTTTGAAGAATACGTTTATTTAGCGCCCGTAATAGCAATGGCAATGTCGCCTGCGGCGGCGGTGGTGGCAATAGCCGAAGCGTTTGGCGGCGATAGAGATTCGGCAACGTCTTCCTTCGTAACGGGCACGCTTATAAGCATAATAACTATACCGTTGGTAATATCTGCCGTTATGGCAATTTTATAAAAAAAGTGATTTGTAAAGATAAGGTAATTAAATAATAATGAAAAAACGGAGATTCTTGCGAATCTCCGTTTGGATTTTTAAATTTTTAAATTATTCAGCAACGGGATAGATAGAAACCTGTTTGCCGTCTTTGCCCACTCTTTCAAATCTTACGGTGCCGTCTACCAAAGCGAATAACGTATCGTCTTTACCCATACCAACGTTTTTGCCTGCCTTGAATTTAGAACCACGTTGTCTTACAAGAATGTTTCCTGCAAGTACGAATTGTCCGTCAGAGCGCTTAACGCCAAGGCGTTTTGCTTCGCTGTCTCTGCCGTTGTGAGATGAACCGGTACCTTTTTTATGAGCGAATAAATTAATAAAAAACATCTTTTATTCCTCCAATAAATTATTCTGCGTCTGCAGTTTCAGTTGCTACAGCTTTTTTAGCTCTAGTAACTCTTTTCTTGGGTGCGGGACCACCGATAGCCGTTACCTTAACGGTAGTGTAGGGTTGTCTGTGACCTTGCTTTTTGCGTTCGTTTTTCTTGGATTTGTACTTGAACACGATAATCTTTTTGTCTTTGCCGTGTGCAACTACCTCACCGGTAACTAAAACACCTTCAAGTTCTGCGCCACACTTAACACCGTTTTCATCTGCAGTTAAAACTGCGGGGAAGCTTACGGTTGCGCCTACTGCTGCATTAAGTTTTTCAACTTTAACGGTTTCACCTACGGACACTTTGTACTGTTTGTTTCCGTTGTCAAAAATTGCGTACATTTAAAAAATCCTCCTCTAACCAGTCTCGCCGGATACTAAAACCAAAGGTTTGGGCGGCGTAAAAATTGCGCGCTTAAAAAAGCCCGTTCCGAGCGGCTCGACATATAATTTACCACATCAAAACGTTTAAGTCAAGCGTTTTTTATATATTTTACGAATAACGTTGCGTTTTTTTAACCATTATAATAATAGAGGTATATAATTATGCAACAACACAAATCGGATAGCGAAATAATCGCCGAAATTTATCGCAACGCCCAACTTGCCATTGCGTCCATCTCGTATATATTACCTGAAATAGAAGACGCTGATATTAAGGGCGAAGTTTTAAGCGAGCACGAAGAGTACGAAAGAATAGCTGCCGCCGCTGCAACCTTAGCCAAAAAATACGGACTGGAAATAAAAGACGCCAACCCCGTTAAAAAGGCAATGATGTGGGGAGCAATTAAAATGAATACCGCAACGGACAAATCTAAACGCAATGTTGCCGAAATGATGATTAAGGGCACGGTAAACGGAATAACCTGCTTAAAAGCGTCGCTCACCGACGGCGGTGAAAATATCGACGAAGAAGTTAAAAGCCTGTTAAAAGAGTTAATAACATTAGAAGAAGGCTACGAGAAAAGATTGAAAAAATTCATATAATAAACCGCCGAGCAAGGTTCTTGCTCGGCGGCGTTATTTTTAATTAATTAAGCCATATTACGGGGGTAATTTGCGTTAAAAAAGTAAAATGTAACCTTCGGGAAGGGAGAAGGTAGAAGAATTTTCGCTTCTAAAACTTACGTGTTCTTCGTGATAGGTGCGGTGGGGAATTAAGTAAATGCGGGCTTGTATATGTTTTTCTTTAAGCTCGTCGATAAACTCTTTCCACGCCAAAAGCTTGTTTGCTACGTCAAAGTTAAGGTCGATAAACACGTTTTTATGCCCTTCCACCAATAAGTTTAAAAGGCGTGCTCTAAGTTCAAACAATATCGTTTGATCCGATTTAGTAAAGCCGTTTTCGCTACAATATTTGCAAGGCTTAACCATAAGCTCTACGGGGTTAACTCCCGTGCGTTTTCGGGTAAATTCTACCAAGCCAAAATCAGACATGGGCAAAACGGAGCATTTTGCCTTATCTTTAGCAAGCGCGCGTTTAAGTTCGGCTACTAACGACTTTTTATGGTTGGCATTTTGCATATCTATAAAATCAACGACGACTATTCCGCCGATATTTCTAAGCCTTACTTGCCTTGCAATTTCCCTTGCGGCTAAAATGTTCGTGTGGTAAACCGTTTGTTCCAAGCTGTCGTCGCCAATAAATTTGCCCGTGTTAACGTCTATTACCGTAAGCGCTTCCGTTTTTTCAATAACCAAGTAAGCGCCGTTTTCCAGTTCAACTTTGGGCGAAAGTATTTTGTTAATCTGTTCGGCAAGCCCCAGCTCGTAAAACATATCTCTGCCCGTGTCGTGCAGCTCTACGCTCTGTTCTTCGGGGGTGAAAATCGAGGCGCGCAAAGATATTTCCTTAATTAAACGCTTGTCGCCTACTATTATTTTTTCTACGTTAAAGTCGGCGTGGTCGCGCAGTACTCTAACGGGAAGAACCTCGTCAGAATATAAAAGCGTTCCAACTTCAGCTCCGTTAAATTTATCTAACACGTTAGCGTAAATTTTACGCATATTGTTAAGCTCTAACAGCATTTCCTTGCGGTTAACGTAGGGGGCGGCGGTGCGAACTATAAGCCCTTCGTAACGCGTTTTCATTTGGCTCGCCGTGTAAATTAAATTCTTTCTAAGTTCCGTGTCGGCAATCTTTCTCGAAACGCCCACAAAGTCGGTATTTGGCATATATATGGCACTTTTTCCCACGAAAGAAAGGTTTGTGGTAACTTTTGCACCCTTTTTTCCCACGGGGGCCTTTACCACTTGAACCATAATTTCGTCGCCTTCTTTAAGGTTTAATAGCGGGGGTAAATCTCCGCCGTTGCCTTCGTATTTATTTTTGTCGGGGAAAAGGTCGGCGGCGGATATGTAGCAGTTGCGCTCTAACCCGCAGTTTATAAAGGCGGCTTGCATTCCGTTTAAAACGTTTACTACTTTGCCTTTGTATACGTTGCCTATAATCGTGCCCGAGCCTTCTTTTTCAAGATAATAATCAATTATTTTACCGTCTTCAACGATGGCTGCCGCAGAATAAGAGCAAACGGTATCAAAGTATATTGTTTTTTTGGACATAAAAATTCCTTTGCGGTTTTTCCGCCTTTTATAATTTAAAGTTTCCGCTGGCGTCAAGCTTTATAATTTCGCCAACCGCTCCGCCGTAAATTGCGCATAGGTATTCGCCTAAAAGTTCGGGGCGCAGGCTCTTTTCGTTGCAGCCCGCCCAAAAATAAACGCCGTCTTCTTTAACTTCAAGCGTATATATTCGGGGACGAATATCCACTTCGCGCCCGCGGCTATCCGTTAAAACAATGCTTTCCTTTTGCAAAATTTCTTGTGGATTAAAGGTGCTAATACCTTTAACGCGATATAAACATTTTTCAATCGTGTACGCAAAATTAGGGTTTTCGGAAACGATATAATGTTCCACGCACTTTACGCCTTTTGGCGAATTTTGATTAAAAGCGGTGGTAAAGTCCCCGCAAAAAGGGGTGTCTACGGTGCAGTATTCCGCAACCGACTTTATTCCCGTTCCCAAGGGGTTGTTCATAAAAATGCGCGGGTGTTTGTTAAAGCCTTGGCTAAAATTTACGGGTATTTGGGCACGGCGCAAGGTGCGTTCAATATGCCTTAATAAATCCAAGTGTGAAAGGTATTCCGCGCCGTTCGTTTTAGTGTATTTAAAAGCTATCATAAATCCCCCTTTGCGGCGGGGCAACTATTCTGCAATCCGCACCCCTTGCAGCCCGTTTGGCAACTGCCGGTAACCTGTCCTGCATACGCCTTTTTTCTTTCGGAAAGCAAAAACTTTTTACTAACCGAAATATCTATAAAGTCCCAAGGCAAAATTTCGTTTTCGCCCCATTCGCGGGTGTAGTCTTCAAACTTAATTCCGTTTTCGTCAAACGCTTGCTGCCAAGCGTCCTTTTTAAGTTCCTTTATCCAACCGTCAAAGCGGCAACCCTTATTATACGCCGAAATAATAACGTTGCATAGCCTTCTGTCGCCGCGAGCTAATGCCGCCTCTAACTTGGCGGTAAAATAATCGCTCCAACTCAAAGAAACGCCCTTAATAAAAAGCTCTTTTCGCAATAAATCTTGTTTGGCAAGTGATTCTTCAAACGTAATTTGCTTTTCCCATTGAAAGGGGGTAAAGGGCTTGGGTATAAAGGTGGAAACGGATACGGAAATTCTTAAAGCCTTTGCGCGTTTTTGCTTGTTATACACGCCTTTAATTAGCGAAACTATGCGCCTTATAGCCTTTAAATCTTCTTCCGTTTCGGTGGGTAAGCCCATCATAAAATACAATTTAACTGCCGAATATCCCACGTTGAACGCAGATTCCGCCGCCTTTAAAATTTCGTTTTCTGTAATATCTTTATTAATAACGTTCCTTAAACGCTGACTGCCGGCTTCCGGCGCAAACGTTAAAGAAATTCGCCTTGCGTCCTGGGCAAACTCGCCGTCAAAGCTGTCTACTCTAAGCGAGGGCAGGGCAAGGGTAACTTCTTGGGGTAAGTTTTCTTTTAGGCTATGAATAAGCTCTTTTAAATGCTTGTAATCGCCCGTGGAAAGGGAGTTCATACTAACTTCCCTATAACCGCTGTTTTTAATTAGCGAGCAAGCCTGCTCCGTAAGCGTTTCAACGCTTTTTCTACGCACGGGGCGGTAAATAAATCCCGCTTGGCAAAATCTGCAACCGCGGTAGCAACCGCGCATAACTTCTATAACGGCTCTGTCGTGCACGCTTTCGCAGTTGGGCACGGCAAATTTTTTGGGGAAGGGCGCGCAATCTAAGTTTTCGCACGTTGCTTTTTTAACGCGCGTTTGTCCTTCAAAGCCGCATATATGCCCGTCTTTTGAATATTTTACCGTTAAAAGATGGGGGATATAAACGCCGTCAAGTTCATTTGCCCTATTAAAAAATTCCTTAGTTGCGCCGCCGCATTCAACGAATATGTCGGCAACGTCGGCATCTACGCTTTCACCGTCGCCAATAAACACTACGTCGGCTATATCGGCAAGCGGTTCGGGGTTTACCGTGCAAGGTCCGCCAAAGGCGATAAGGGGATAATTTTTACCCACTCTGTCTTTTCGTAAAAAGGGAATTCCCGCCAAGTCGAGCATGTATAAAACGTTGGTGTAGGAAAGCTCGTACTGCAAAGAAAAGCCCAGCATATCGAATTCGGCAAGTGGGGTTTTCATGCCCAAAGAATAAAGGGGAACGCCGCGTTCTTTTAATCCGTCGCCAAAGTCCTTCCAAGGCGTGTAGCAAAAATCGGCGGTATAGCCGCGCCTTTTAAAACTTTCAGCAACAATTTTTATACCTAAGTTACTCGTGCCTACTTCGTATAAGTCGGGGAAGCATAGGCAAATATTAAATTTACTTTTTTCAAGGTCGTCAAAGCCGAATTCTCCGCCCGTGTAACGCGCAGGTTTTTCCGATTTTAACAAAAGTTCTTTCAAGTCGTCTAAGTTAATCATTAAAAATCCTTAAGGGCAAACAGCGCCCGTTTAATCCACCATATTATACAGCATTTTTTGCAATTAGGCAATAAAAAACGGCAAAAGGTAGGCGTTTAATTGACAACGCTTTACAAAATGTGTATAATACAAACATAAATTCAAGGAGTAATTATTATGAAAATAGATTTTAAAGGTATAACCGCCGAAGAACTTTCCTTCAAGCTTAACAAAATTAAAATTGATCCTCAAACCAAGCTTGATATTAAACCTCAATTTTCCCGTCAAGTAAGAAAGGCAAACGCTAACCCCAACTTAAACTTCGTTGCCCTTTCCGTTAAAATTGAATCTACCGAAGCTGAACCCAAGCCCTTCGATATAAACGTAACGCTCGTTGGCATTTACGAAATTCAAGTTGCCGACAAAAACGAAGAAAGAGATTTCGTTATCGAAGCTACCAAACAGCTTTATCCCTATATCCGTTCGGCAGTAACCAACCTTACGGCTTCGGCTTATATTTCGCCCCTTAACCTTCCCGTGTTAACCGGCCCCTTATTCCCCGAAGACAGAGACGTTTACGCGTTCTCCGTTGGCGGCAACCCCGTAAACTAAAATTAAACAAAATAACGTGAAAAACTCGACTTATTAAAAGTCGAGTTTTCTTTTGTCCATGCAAAAGAAATTGAATTATTAATAATTTTTTGATATAATAAACTCACCGATAAATAAGAATTTGACGAGGTGGATAGTGAAACACCTAAAGACCTTTTACACGAGCGACAGGCAGGAGTGGAGAACGTGGCTCAAAGAAAATTTTGAAACGGAAAGCGAAATATGGTTTGTTTTTCCCATGAAGGAATCGGGCGATAAGGCGCTTTTGTATAACGATGCCGTAGAAGAGGCGCTTTGCTTTGGCTGGATTGATAGCACAATTAAGCATATTGATGCTACACATCGCGCGCAACGGTTCACACCGAGAAAAAAAGGCAGCCCCTATTCCCGACCGAATATTGAACGGCTGATTTGGCTTGACGAGCGCGGTATGATTCACCCAAGAGTGAGAGCTGATGTATTGCCCATCATTCGCGCCCCTTACATCTTCCCAAGCGACATACTTGATGCCATTAAATCAGACGCGGTTAAGTGGGAAAACTACGAAAAATTATCCGAGCCGTATAAGCGCATTCGCATTGCTTATGTAGATGCGGCAAGAAAACG
>JAGAMH010000132.1 GCA_017624815.1 Clostridia bacterium | reverse complement strand
CATATTATTTTTAAAATTTTTCTTATAGGCTTTGGCGGTTTTATGCAAATAATGGTCATACGGTATCCTTATTAATTATGATAAGGGCGCAATCGCCTTCTGCAAAAGTAACGTGCGCCGAGTTGTTTATTATGACGTTTGAAACGCCCCTGCACTCGCCGTAGGTTATTTTTTGCGGATAGCTATACTTTAGCCCTTCCGCTTCTATTATATGCAAATCGCCACCGAAAGGTAACACCGAAACGGTTTTGCCGTTTAAGTTTAAAAGTTCTGACTTTCCGCTTGCAATAATAATTTCTTCCTTTTCAGATACCATTTTACATTTAACGCCCCTTTTATGCGCCAACATTAAAAGGTGTAAATTACCTAAAAAATGGTCGCTTCTACCGCCGAATCCGCCGTATATTTCCACTTCGTCAACGCCCCTTTCTATAAGCTTTTTAAGGGCTATTTCTCCGTCGGTATAATCCTTTTCGCTGGGATAAATTTCTTCGGGTGCGGGTACGGGTATAATATTTAAAGAATCGAAATCTCCTATATTTTTATCTATTTTAACCCTATCTTTCGCCCAAATATACGCGCCGTCGCAACAATATACGACGGCGTTTTTATCGTTTATTTTATCTAAATAAGGTTCGCCGTTTAAAAGTAAAATGCCCTTCACGGTTAGCCCCTTATATCCTTTATTGCCTTTGCCATATCTTCAGCTTTAAACACAGCCGAGCCGGCAACTAAAACGTTTGCGCCCGCGTCTTTTATAATTTGGGCGTTATCGGCAGTTACTCCGCCGTCTACTTCTATATCTAATTCGGGCTTGCCAACTTTTATTGCGTATTCGCGAGCCTTTTTAATTTTATCTAAAACGGAGGGGATAAATTTTTGACCGCCGTAGCCGGGGAACACGCTCATTATTAAAACCATATCTAAAAGGTCGTATACGGGGAAAATATTTTCAACGTCGATATCGGGATTAACTACCGCCCCACATTTTACTCCGTAAGATTTAATAAGCTCTAACGTTTCCCTTAAATAGGTAGGCGAAATTTTATTGCACGCTTGAAAGTGCACGGTTATAATATCCGCGCCTGCTTCGGCAAAAAACTTAATTTGCGTTTTGGGGTGCTCTATCATTAAATGCACGTCTAAGGGCAACTTAGTTAAAGGGCGTATATTTTTAACCATTTGCCCGCCAAAGGTTATAGGCTCTACGAAAGTTCCGTCCATAACGTCGCAATGAATTAAATCCGCGCCGCATAAATCTAACTTTTTAATGCTTTCGCCCATAGTTGCAAAATTTGCCGAAAGTATAGAAGGTGCTACTTTAATTTTCATATTTATCTCCTGTTGTTTTTAGGTAGTTTTCTTTATAATTATCAATTTGAATTACCGCTTAAATATCCCGCTCTAAGCTGACCGCACGCGCCGCCTATATCCGAACCAATTTGGCGACGGAGCGTTGCCGAAAGTCCGCCCTTAGTAAGAGTTGCTAAAAAGGCTTGAGCTGCACGTTCGTCGGCGGCGGCAAGATTACGTTCTTTAACCTCGTTTAACCGTATTAAATTAACGTGGCACGGTTTACCTTTTAATAGGGCTATAAGCTCTTCAGCGTGGCGTTTATCGCAGTTTTCGCCGTGAATTAGCGAGTATTCAAAAATGTAACGCCTGCCCGTTTTTTTAAAGTAGTTATTGCAAGCTTCTAATATTTCTGAAATTTTCCACTTGTTTGCAACGGGCATTGTGCGTGCGCGTTCTAAATCGGTGGTGTTATGCAAAGATATAGTTAAGTTAAGGGGTATATCTTCTTGGCAAAATTTATTAATTTTATCCACTAATCCGCACGTTGAAAGGGATATATTACGGGGTGAAATACAAATTCCGCCCTCGGCAGAAACGTTTTTTAAAAAGGTGATAACCTCGGTATAATTATCGAAAGGTTCGCCGCTTCCCATTAAAACCACGTTGGTAACTTGGCGCTTTTGAAGCGTGCCACCGTGAAGGGCGTTCACCTTTAAAATTTGAGAAAGTATTTCGCCCGAAGAAAGATTGCGGATAAGTCCGCCCAACGTTGAAGCGCAAAATTTACACCCCATACGGCAGCCAACTTGCGTTGAGATACATTGCGTATTGCCGTATTTATAACGCATTAAAACGCCTTCTATAAGGTTGCCGTCGGCAAGACGGAAAAGATATTTTTCCGTTCCGTCGGACGAGTAAAAAGTTTGCTCTATTTCAATTGCGCTATCTTCGTAATCTTGCAAAAGTTTTTCGCGAAAGGCTTTGCTTAAATCGGATATTTGCGAAATATTTTTGCCCTGCATAATACCCGTATAAAGTTGCTTTGCCCTAAACTTTTTTTCTCCGAGAGAAAGCACCAACTCTTCTATTTGATTGTAGTTTAAATCTTGTATAATTTTTTTCATATTTTAAGAAGGTTATAATTTAACTTTTTACAAAACTCGTTAAAAAGAAACCTGCGCCCATTGAAATATGCGGCAAAAACTGCAAGCCGAATTTGGTCTGTTTACAATTTAGCGGCGAAGTGGGAATAGTTAACGTATATTCGGGGTGCTTTTGTAAAAAATTGAAAACTACGCTATCGTTTTCTTCAGGTAAAATAGAGCAGGTTGAATAGTAAAGCACACCGCAAGGTTTTACGTATTTACTGCAGTTTTCTAAAATTGCAAGCTGAATTTTATTAAGCTCGACAATATCGCTTTCCTTTCTAAAAAGTTTAATATCGGGATTTTCGTTGATAACGCCCGTGCCCGAACAGGGAACGTCGCAGAGAACGCCGTTAAAAGAATTTTCCCACTCGGACTTAAAAACGGTGCTATCCGCTTGAAGGGCTATTACGTTTTCAACGCCCATACGCTTCGTATAAGACTTAATAAGTTCAACCCTGTGTTCGTGGAGTTCGCAAGCGGTAACGCTTTTGCATTTTTTTGCTATTAAAACGGACTTACCACCGGGAGCGGCGCACGCGTCTAAAAAGTTTTCGCAGGGGGATACGGCGTTGCATATAGCCACCGAGCCCACCGATTGAAAGGTGTAATTGCCAGCCAAAAAGTTAAAATCACGGGTAAAATTTTTAAAAATTAGTAACTTTTCAAAGGGTGTTTTAATGTGTTCTGCGCTTAAATATTCCTCTTCACCCCGTTCAAATCTTACGCAAACGCCAAGGCTGGGAGCAGTTAAAATACTTTCCGCTTCGCCCTTATAACTGCGTTTAATTTTTTTAGTAAGCCAAAGGGGCGAGCTGCATTTTATAGATAACGCCTCGTCCCCCCTTTCGGGTAATTGCGGAATTTTATAGGAGCGCAAAAAGGCATTTACGAATCCTGCCGCACCATCTTTGCCCAACTTTTTAACTAATTCTACTGCGCTGTCAACCACCATATAGTCGTGCTTTTGCATAAATTCGAGCATATACAACGCAATTTTAAGAATAACTTTTATTGCTGCTTTGGGTTGTTTTTTAGCGTTTTGTTCTATTATATACGAAAGATATAAATCCTTTTCTAAAACGCCGTAGCATATTTTTACGGTGCGGGCTTTATTAAGTTGCTCTACGGGCGTATCTAAAATAGCCTGTTTTAAATATTTACCCCCAAAATATACTTTGTTTAATATAAGATAGGGGTCACATAAAGGATTAGTCAACTTTGTCGCCCACCTTTATTTTTCTGCCGTTTATAAAATCTTGCGAGCGCATTTCCTTGCCGCCTGCGGGCTTTAATGTTAAAACGTTTATTGCGCCTTTGCCGCACTTTATAACCAAACCCTTTTTATCTGCAAAAATAACTTCGCCTATTTCGCCGCTTTCGTTCTGCGCTTGTTCGGCGGTTAAAATATTTAAAATATTTCCGTTAAAATTGCAATAGGCAACGGGTGCGGGGTTCATTGCCCTAATCACCCTTAAAATTTCTTCGCTCGACTTATTAAAATCTATCTTCGCATCCGCCTTTTCAATTTTTTTGCAGTAAGTTGCGGCGGAATCGTCTTGAAGCAGTAGTTGATTTTCGCCCTTTTGCAAAAGTTCAACCGCTTCCACGGCAGCCTGGGCGGAAAGATTAGATAACTTTTCTGTAAGTTCACCGCACGTTAAATTGCCAATTTCGCACCTTTTAACGAGCAATATATCGCCCGTATCAAGCGTTAATTCCGTTTTCATTATAGTAACGCCCGTATGCGTTTCACCGGCTAATATTGCCGACTGAATAGGGCTTGCCCCCCTAAATTTAGGAAGGAGCGAGGCGTGAGTGTTCCAAACACCTTGCGAAAAGCAATCAAGTATTTCTTGCGTTAAAATTTGACCGTAGGCGCAAGTTATCATTAAATCCGCGCCTATTTGTTTAACGGTTTCAACGTTTTCGCGAATTTTATTAAAATCGTAAACGGGCAGACCCAAAGATAGGGCTGCCTCTTTAACAGGCGTAGGCGTTAAAATCTTTTTTCTGCCTACGGGTTTATCGGGCTGCGTTATTACCGCAACCACGTTATATTTTGCCCCTACCAACGCGTTTAACACGGGTACGGCAAATTGCGGAGAACCTGCAAAAACTATTTTCATTAATCTTTATCCTCTACGGTTACAACGTCAACCGCCTTATCTATATACAAAACGCCGTCTAAATGGTCAAGCTCGTGGCAAATAGCGCGGGCGAAAAAGTCTTCGGCTGTAAGGGTGTGTTTTTTGCCGAAACGGTCGCGGTATTCTATTTTTACCTTATAAGGGCGGGTAACGTTGCCCTGTTTCCCCTTTACCGAAAGGCAGCCTTCCGGTCCGAACTGTTCACCCTTTTGAGAAATAAATTTAGGGTTTACAAGCTCGAAATAGCCTTCTTGTATATCTATAACGACCACTCGCTTTGCAACTGCAATTTGAGGAGCAGCTAAGCCTGCGCCGTCCTCAGCGCGCACCGTTTGCTTCATATCGTCTAATAAATCCCAAAGCTCTTTATCGAACTTTTTAACCAATTCACATTTTTGTCTTAATATCGGTTCACCGACCTGTACTACGTAACGTATTGCCATAAAATCTCCTTTTACGATAGATTGACGGGGTTTTCTTCCACGTAGACGAGCGTATTTGCCGTAGTGGCTTCCGTTGCTATATCGTATATTTTTGGAAGTAGTTTTTTAGTGCTTAAGCGCATTAGCACCTGATAGCGCACCTTGCCCTGAATTTTTTTAATGGGCGAGTGCATTTTATTGAAAAATATAAATTCTTCGGGGGAATTTTGCCTTAATTCTTCTATTGCAAAATAAACGGTTTTAAGCGTTTCCAACGCGCGCTTATCGTCCGTGCCCGTTACCATAACTCTGCATATAAGCGAATACGGAGGGAATTGCGTGGCTTTTCTTACCTCCACTTCGTTTTTAAAAAAGCCGTCGTAATCGTAATTTACCGCGTAACGCAAAATGTAATTTTCGGGGGAGTACGTTTGCAATACTACCTTGCCCTTATCGTTAGCTCTTCCACTTCTGCCCGAAACTTGGGTTATAAGCTGAAAGGTGCGTTCGCCGCTTCTGTAATCGGAAAAATGAAGGCTCATATCGGCGTCTAAAATACCAACGAGCGTTACCGAAGGAAAGTCGTGCCCCTTGGCTATCATTTGCGTTCCCACTAAAATATCCGCTTCGTGCGAGCCGAATTTTTTAAGTATTTTATAATGTCCGTCTTTACCCGAAACGGTATCGTTGTCCATTCTTATTATTCGCGCGGCGGGATAGAGTTCCTTTAAATCGGAAACGACTCTTTGCGTTCCCGTTCCGCTATAGCGTATGTGTTTACCGCGGCAGTCGGGACAGGCGGATAACATTCTGTATTTAGTTCCGCAATAGTGGCACTTTAAACAATTATCTTCGCTGTGATAGGTTAAGGTAACGTCGCAATTTTCACACTTTGCAATGTAGCCGCAATCTTGGCATATTACCGTTTGCGAATAGCCGCGTCTGTTTAAAAAGATAATTGCCTGATTGCCGCCTATAAGCGTTTTTTCAAGCTCGTGTTTTAACGCCTGTGAAAAGCAAGAATTGTTACCCCTTTTAACTTCTCGGCGCATGTCGGATATTATAATTTCCGGCAAGGGACGTTTGTTTATACGTTCTTTTAAGGTAATTAAATTATATCTTCCTTCGCTTGCTTCTATATAGCTTTCAACCGACGGCGTTGCGCTGCCCAAAACGAGCTTGCATCCGTTATATTGCGCTCTCATTTTCGCAATTTCCACCGTTGAATAGCGGGGCGAACTTTCGGATATATAAGAAGAATCGTGCTCTTCATCTATAATAATTGCCCCTATATTTTCAAGCGGAGCAAATATTGCCGAGCGCGCGCCTATTGCTATTTTAGCTTCGCCCGAGCGCAATCTCCACCACTCGTCAAAGCGTTCGCCTGCGGAAAGTCCGCTGTGTATAATTGCCGCTTTGCCCTTAAATCTTTCCCTTAACTGAGCTAACATTTGGGGGGTAAGCGAAATTTCGGGCACTAAAAAAATTGCCGTTTTGCCCCTTTCTATTTGACGGGCAATTACGTTTAAATATATTTCCGTTTTGCCGCTTCCCGTAACGCCGTGTATAAGCTGAACGGTTTTATCCGAGCGTTCGATTTCATCTAAGGCTTTTTGCTGTGCGGGGGTAAGAACGCGTTTTTCACTTTCGCTCTCGCCGTATTGCATGGGGTTGCGGTTTACCTTTTTTTCTACTACGGCTATTGCGCCCTTATCTAAAAGAGCGTTTATCGCCGTTCTTCCGAAAAGATTGCAAACGTAGGAGTATTCGCACCCGTCGTGCTCTTTTATATAATCGATTGCCTGTGCTTGTTTTTTTGCGGCTTTTGACAAGTTTACGTTTTCGTTTTTTAAGTAAACGAACTTTTTAAAAAGCTCCCTAACCTTGCCCGTACGCATTTCAGAAGGTAAAAACAGTCTTAACGCCACGGCTTTTGGCACGCGATAACGTTCGCATATGCTTTGCATAAGCGAAAAACACTCGGGAACGAGGGCGGGCGGTTCGTCGAATACGGAAACTATAGACTTTATTTTTTCGGGAGAATATTGGCTCTTTTCAGAAAGCCACACCACGAAACCGTCTATAACTCTTCCACCAAAGGGCACTTTTACCCTACAACCAACCTTAACTTCGTCGCCGCACAAGTATTCAAATTGTTTATCGACTTCGCTGTGAGCGACGTCTACTATAACACGTGCGTACATAGGCTAAATAATTACAGCCCCGCGACAGGGGCTGAAAAAAACGTAATTAATCCTTAACGGCAATTACTTTACCGTTTGCTATTTCGGTGCAAGCTAAAGCTAATTCCTTTAACTTTTCGGGGTTTTCCTTTGCCTGTTGCGCCGCGCTTTGTTCAACTATTTGTCTTGCGCGCTTTGCAGCAACTACGCAGAGAGCGTAGCGGGATAAAGGTTCGCCTTCCGTTCCTAATTTGTCGATAAGTAAATCAACTGCGGGTTCGTTTATCATAATAACTCCTTATTTTAAGCGTTCTGCTTTTATTATATTTTCTATTTCGGTTACTGCTTTATGCAAATTATCGTTTACGACTACGTAGTCGTATTCGTCCTTTTTAGAAAGCTCGTAATCCAATCTTTTAAGCCTTTCGGCAATTTTTTCTTCGTCTTCCGTTCCCCTTCCCATAAGCCTTGCTTTTAATTCTTCAACGCTGGGGGGAACTATCATTATTAAAACGGCGGCAGGGTAAACTTTTTTAGCGTTCAACGCGCCGTTTACTTCTATTTCCAACAAAACGTTTTGCGTTTTAAGTTTTTCTTCAACGAAGGCTTTGGGCGTGCCGTATAGGTTGCCGAAGTGATTATCGTATTCGAGCAATTCGCCCCGTTCTATCATTGAATTAAAATTTTCTTTGGAAAGGAAGAAGTAATGTTTTCCGTCTATTTCACCCTCTCTTGGAGCACGGGTAGTGCAAGAAACGCTAGTGGCAAAATCGTAGATTTTTTTAAGCTCGTTTACTATCGTGCCCTTTCCCACGCCCGAAGGCCCGGATAATACTATAAGTAAATTTCTCATAATTTATTCAAGGTTTTGAACCTGTTCCCTTACCTTTTCAATTTCGTTTTTTAAATCGAGTCCGCACTTGGTTATTACCAAATCGTTCGACTTTGAACAAATAGTGTTGGTTTCTCTATTAAACTCTTGCACTAAAAAATCCAACTTTCTTCCTACCAACTTGCTTTGGCAAATGGAACGGAACTGCGCTATATGCGAGTGAAGTCTGGTAAGTTCTTCGTCAACGTTGCTCTTGTCAGTAAATACGGCAACTTCGGTTAAAAGTCTAGCTTCGTCGTAATTTACGTTTTCCAAATGCTTTTGCACCTTTTCTTTAAGGCGAGCGGCGTATTCGGCGGCAACCAAGGGTGCGCGCTTTTCAATTTCGCCCACCAATTTTTCTATGGTATCCATGCGGGAAAGCATGTCCTTTTCCAACTTTTCGCCTTCTACTTCACGCATAGCGTTAAGCTTGTCTAACGCAATATCTAACGCACCGTTTAAAGCTTGTACCAACTCTTCGTCCGCGCCGGAAACGTCTTCTTGCTTAACTACGTCGTTAAGCTTCATAACAGACAATACGGTAAAGTCGTTTTCAAGTTCAGGGAAAGCTTGTTTAATTTGTTTAGCCGCGTCAACGTAAGCTTTTGCCGCGTTTAAATCTACGGTTAAATTCTTTTGTTTTTCCCTACCGTCGGAAAAAGAAACGTACACGTCGGCGTGCCCACGGGTAAACTTTTCGCGTATTTTATTGCGAACGACTTCTTCGTACGCGTTAAAAATTTTAGGGCATTTTATAACTGCGTCTAAATAACGGTTGTTTACCGTTTTAATTTCCACCGTCATTTCAATGCCGTTAAGTTCGTATTCTCCCCTGCCGTAACCGGTCATACTGCGCATAGCTTTACCGCCTTTAATCGATATTATTGATATTAACATTATAGCAAAGCTATAAAAAAATTACAAGCCCGTTGTGGGGGATATTTATAAAATTTATTTTTTATTTACTGCGTTTTGTCAATTTTACTCAAAAATCGGAATTTTCACAGCATGTTTTCCCACGCACGCGCGTTGAAACTACGTGATAATCGTTTTTTATATCCGTTTCAAAAAGGCAAATGTCTTGCTTTGACGTGGCAATTACCCCCGCAGTATCAGCAAAATACGCCGTTTTACCGGCACACATTAACACGGGGACTCCGTATAGATACGCGTATGCACGGATAAGGAGCGGCGGCATGGCGTTTTTAAGCTCGGACAAAACTGCAACCACCAAATTGCAACCGCAAAGGGAAAGCGTTTTAATTACTTCGGGAAAAAGTAAATCGTTTTCCACGCAAAGTCCCACCTTATATCCGCACGCCGAATAAACACCCACGCCCGCTCCACTTTTAAAATTTTCGTTATCCATAACGAAGAGAGAATCGGTAATCCCCGCAAGTTTTCCCCTTTCGCAAACGCAAACGGATTTTCTTGCGTGCGTTTTTACTATGGTTACGCATCCGCAAAAAAGAGCGCAATCGGCGTTTTTTGAAAGGCGAGCGGCTTCTTCAAGCTTAAAAGATTTACCTGCAATTTCTTCTTGGTAATCAACTTCGCCCAAGCTGCCAAACCCAAAAAGCGCCACGTCGCATTCGGGCAATTTAAAATCTTTTTGCACCTTACCTTCGTTTACTACGCATAACTTCATACGGTATATTTTATTAAAAATAAAAAAATTTTGTTAAAAGCGTTTTATATTAAAATTTTCCAGCATAAAATAACTACCATGAAAAAGTTAACGCTCCTTTTATTAACCGCCGCAATAGTAGCCGTTTTTACCCTTCCCATAGCAGCTTGCAAAAAGGATAATTCCGCGCTTTGTAACTATGAAATTATTGCCGAATACGATGGGCAAAAAACGGTTAGCGCCGTTATGAATTTTACCTATTACAACGATTGCGAAAACGAAATTTCCGACCTAAAATTTAACCTTTACGCAAACGCTTACCGCCAAAACGCACGACAAAAGCCAATAAGCCAAACGTATTTAGATAAGGCTTTTTATAACGGCGAAAGCTTTGGCAAAATAGAGATTTTAAGCGTGGATAACTGCTCTTCTTGGCAGGTTTGCGGAAGCGACGAAAACGTGCTTTTAGTAAGCCTATTAACCCCCATATATCCCGAAAACACCGTTAAAATTAGCGTTAAATATACCCTTGAATTAGCCCAAGTTAACCACCGAACGGGCGTTACTGAAAGGGCGGTTAATTTAGGTAATTTTTACCCCGTTTTATGCCACTACGAAAAGAGCGGATTTTACGAGTGCGAATATTATTCTTGCGGTGATCCGTTCGTTTCCGACTGTGCAAATTACACGGTGCAGCTAACCGTTCCTAAAAGTTACGTTATTGCGTCGAGCGGCAATTTAGTAAAAAGCAACGAAAGCGGAGAAAAGCTCGTTTGCGAATACGAACTGAAACGGGCACGAGATTTTGCCGCCGTTTTGTCGCAAAACTTTAAAACTGAGAGCGCAACTTTAGGCGACTGCACGGTTACCTACTATTATTACGACGATGCCAACCCGCAAATGAAACTAAACGCCGCCGTACAAAGCTTGCAATATTTTTCTGACGTTTTTGGTAAATACGTTTACCCTACTTTAAGCGTAGTGCAAACGGGCTTTTGTTACGCGGGTATGGAATACCCTGCACTTTGTATGATAAGCGACAAACTTAAAAACGACGACGCAATTTATACGATAGTGCACGAAAACGCCCATCAATGGTGGTACGCAATGGTGGGCAACGACCAGATAAATTCGGCGTGGCAGGACGAAGGACTTGCAGAATATTCCACGCTTTTGTTTTTTGAGAACGCGCCCGAATACGGATTTACTAAAACGGCGATTTTAGGTAACGCAATTAAAAATTACCGAGCCTATTTTACCGTTTATAAACAGATTTTCGGCGACGCAAATACGCAAATGACGCGCAGTTTAACTGATTTTACAAGCGAATACGAATACGTTAATATATGTTATAATAAGGGGCTCATAGCCTTCGACACCATAAAAAATTCGTTAGGGGAAGAAAAGTTTTTTAAAGCGTTAAAGCACTATTATTCTAACGGATTATACAAAACGGCAAAACCTGAAGATTTAATTGCCTGTTTTTGCGGCGACGATAGCGATTTAGAAGGTCTTATACGCGCCTTTTTAGACGGTAAAATTATTATATAAATAGCTTTAATTAAAGCATATAGGCGGGGCAATTTACAAATTGCCCCGCCTATATATTTTATTTATTCAATTCAACTTATTTGCAACCGCCACAAGTTTTGCAGTTCCCCGAACATTTTTTGCTCGTTTTTCCCGTTGCAGAAAACATTGGTCCGCTATAGCTTCTTTCTGCTACTTTTCCGCAATTTGGACAATAAACCTGATTGTCGAATTTTTTTACTAACTCTTCGAAATATTTTCCACAACTTGGGCACTTATACTGTAAAATAGGCATTTTAATCTCTCTTTTTGTCGCGTTTGTTGCGCCTTTTATTACGGAAGAACGCCCCCGTAAATTTGGTCATAAACAGCGCCACCCCCGCAGTTAGCACAGCCGTTCCTGCAACTACTAACCAGAACCAAAGCGTAGAGCCTTGCCCCGTTTGCCCGGGAACGAAAACGTTCATTCCCCAAAAGCCTGCAATCATGGTAGGAATAGCAAGTAAAATAGTGGCTATTGTTAAACGTTTCATAGTATCGTTGGCGTTGTTTGAAATAACCGAGCCGTAAGCGTCCATGGCAACCGTTAAAATATCTTTGTAGATATTACACATTTCAATCGCCTGTCTACTTTCAATAACTACGTCGTCGTATAAATCGGTATATTCTTCACGCGCGGAAATAACTTCCACTTTAGAAAGCTTTTCGTGTACTCGGTAGTTAGAGTTTAACGACGTTGAAAAATATACGAGCGAATTTTCCAAATCCAAAAGTTGCAAAATGTGTTCGTTTTTCATAGTGCGTTCTAATTCGCTTTGAACGCGGTGGCTCTTTCTGTCTATCTGTTTAAGGCAGTACAAAAACCTTTTGGCGTTACCAAGCATAAAGCGCAAAATAAAATCAACGGGTTTGCGCGTATCTAACTTTTCTCTTCCCGTAATAAAGTTTTTTAATACGGTGTTGCCTTTTAAGCATACGGTTAAAACGCACTTATCGTTATATATAATTGCAAGGGGGAGGGTGCTATAAACATCCCCCGAATCGCCGTCTTCTATAATGGGACAGTCGACTATGAATAAGCTGTTTCCGTCGTCGAAATCGGTACGCGCCCTTTCTTCTTCGTCTAGCGCAGCTTTAATAGAGTCTTCGGGAATGCCCGTAAACTTGGAAATTGCGTCAACTTCAACGTCGGTAGGATTAATCATATCAATCCAACATTTTTCTTTAAAGGTATCTAACTGGATTAAACCGTTATTTTCGGTAGTGTAAAAATATTTTACCATAATTTTTGCCGCCTTGTAAAAAATTTTTGAGTGGACAGCCCTTAATTTGAGCTTATCCTAAAAAATAAAAAAACGCACGGAAACAACCGTGCGCGGCAAAATTAGCGAACGGATGTTATAATTGCGTTACTATTAAGTTACAACAACTGTCGGGAACGTCCATAGTATCTCCGAAAAAAGGTATTTTTATATATCGCTATATAACATCATTATAATATATAATATTCCGTTTTGCAACCCTTTGGCAAAAATTTTTTTATAAAAAGTTTTAAAAATGGCAGAATAAAAAAGCGTTTTTAAGTCAATAACCTTTCCGTACTGCTTAAGGGAGGTTTTTATGCGACTTGCTAAACGCTTAATTTTTTTAATAGCCGCCGCAATTATTTGCCTATCCCTTTCCTCTCTTAATAAAAAAGTATGCTTTAACGGAGCAACCAACAACGTTTTTTATTGCGGAAATACATCTAAAACCTGTAAAGAAGTAAAATTGGAAACGCCCTTATGTTTTGCCCTTCTTTTAGGCGAAAACGTTTGCGGTGAAAGCGCCGAATACGAAGAATTAAACGTAAACGAATTTTTAGATAAAGTGAACGGGAAAATCGTTTTTTGCGAAAGGCTTTTAGATAGCGTAAATTATTACTGTAAAGCCGACCTTCCGTATAGCGTAAATTTATACGGAGAGGAAATTAACCTGCATATATGCGTTAAACAAAGCGGTATTAAAGTTGGAACGCCCATAATTTTCGGCGGATATTGATTAAAAATTAAAAAAGGCGTTAATACCTTATATACAAAAAAATAAAGCCGATAACGGCTATTAAAAAGGAGTATTATTATGAAAGAAAACAAACGAACCGGCAAAAGAAACCTTTTTATTTACTACGCCGTGCTTGCAGCTTGCCTTTTGGTAATTGCCGCCGTTACGGTAACGGTAATATTTGCAGTTAGAAACAACCAACCCAGCGCACCCACCATTGACAACAATATTGAAAACGGCGAAACGGAAGAACCTCCCGAAGAAAACGACCAACCTACTCTAAGCGCAACCGAATTTATTTTACCCTTAGAAAACGTTGACGTTTTAAATAGCTTTACCTTTTACAAAAACAGCACGTTAAATAGCTATCATCTTCATACGGGAATTGATTTTGCCGCCGAGCAAGGCACGGAAGTTTTAGCCGTGTTAGACGGAACGGTGGAAAGCGTTTATACAAACGACGTTTTAACGGGCACTACCGTAACGGTGGCGCACCAAAACGGGCTTAAAACGACCTATTCGTATATAGACGCAAAAGAAGGACTTAAAGTTGGCGACGAGGTTAGCCGCGGAGACGTTTTAGGAACGGTTGCCGCACCTACGGGCAAGGAATATAAAGACGGAGCACACCTCCATTTTGAAATTTTAGAGAGTGGAAAAGCCGTTGATCCTGAAATGTATTTAAGCGTAAACGACAAATAATTTACTAAATTACCCCATATATATACCGTAACTAACTATATTTTTCCCATAATTTTTATTTATCTACCTTAAAAGAGAAGGAGGGCAATTTTTGTCCTCCTTCTCTTATTTATATGTTTTTAAGTTGCTCTTCCGTTACGCCCGAATAGTTTATTACAGCAGTATTACTATAACCGCTGATTGGCACTTGTAAATAGTCTGATAAGCACTTTATTCTTACGCCTACTAGCTCGGCTTGTTTTTTAATTTGTTCGTCGCTACCCGCGTTTTTAGCCGTTACTGTAAAGTGCAAGCCGCTACCCGTATCGCGTATTTGCACACCGCTAAACCTTTTTTCAATTAAATTAATAAGATTTGCCCGCACACCTTTATAGTGATTTTTAAGTCTGTTTATGTGGCGCTCGAAATACCCTTCCGAAATAAATTTAGCCAACGTTTTTTGCTCGAATAATGGAACGACGCTTGCGCTGTGCCCAAAAATTTGCATATATTTTTTATAAAGCTTTGGAGGCAAAACCATATACCCCATACGCATTGACGGTGCAAGCGTTTTTGAAAAGGTATTCATATAAATTACCCTTTCAGGGCAAAGGCTTTGCATACATTGAAGGGGCTTGCCCGACAACCTAAATTCGCTATCGTAATCGTCTTCCACAATATACCGCCCCGCCTGCGCCCACGCAATTAATTCGGCTCGACTTTCAGCAGGCGTAACCGCGCCCGTGGGGAACTGATGGGAAGGCGAAATATGCAAAACGTTTGCATTACTGTTTACCACTTCGTTAAAATCCACCCCGTTATTTTTTACGGAAACGAAGGTGCATTTTGCCCCGTTTAAACGATAAGACGAGGCTATTTTTTCATACCCAGGGTTTTCCACCGCAAAGGTATTATCCCTACCTAAAAGCTGAACTATTACGCCGTATAAATACTCCGCGCCCGCACCTATTATAACATATTCGGGGCAAGTTTGAATACCTCTTGCCCTATATAGATAGGCACATATTGCCGATTTAAGCTCGTAATCGCCGTCGCACGGCACTCTTTCAAGTAAATGCTCGCCGCAATCGGATAACACTCCACGCATAAGCTTTGCCCACACCGAAAAGGGGAACATGTTTGCAGGGGCGCTACCCTTAACTAGGTCTAACTTGTAGCTGCGTTTACTATCCGTTTTCTTTTCAGGTAAGGCTTGTTCGGCGGCGGAAGGGCCAACGTTCACTTTTGCAACGAAGTATCCGCTTCTCTCTTTTGCAATAACGTAACCTTCGGCTAAAAGTTGTTCGTACGCCGTTTGAACGGTTATTACGCTTACGGAAAGCTCTTGCGCCAACGCGCGCTTTGAAGGCAGTTTATCGCCCCATTTTAATTTTCCGCTTAAAACGTCTTGGCGAATACGTTTATATAGCGAATAATATTTATGTTTTTCGTTTAAATCGTAAAGCATTTTGGTATTACCGTTTTTTTATTTTTTAGTATTTTTATAATACCAAAACGCCTTAATTAAGTCAACGAAAAAAGCGTTTGCAAATTTTGCAAACGCTTTTTTTATTATAATTTTTCTGCTATTTTGTATAAGAATTCTTTAGAGTTCAATTTTACGGGCGTTACACCTTCAGCTTTAAATAATGGAATTAAATCCCCCGTCATATACCCGCTTTCTATCGTTTGAAGGGTCGCCTTTTCCAACTTTTTAGCAAATTCTACAAGTTCGGGAATATCGTCGAGCTCGCCGCGCTTGCAAAGAGCACCAGTCCAAGCCCAAATAGTTGCAACCGAGTTAGTTGAAGTAACTTCACCCTTTAAGTGCTTATAATAATGGCGAGTAACCGTGCCGTGAGCCGCTTCGT
>JAGAMH010000020.1 GCA_017624815.1 Clostridia bacterium | reverse complement strand
ATTGCGCTATTTACTTCTTGCTCGCTTTCGCCAAGAGATATTTTGCTTGCGTATCGGCAGTTTTTTTCGTTTATTGCCGTGGCGTAAATTTTAATAATTGCCTCGGCTTCGCACTCGTCTTCGTTCTTTCTTCTAAGCGAAACGGCGGTTGCTGAAAGTTTTAAAAGGGCAGCGATACGCTCGTCTAATTGCTCGCCGCTAAGCTTAAATGCAAACGGCAATGTAATTTCCGTGCTCTTATCTTCGCCGTTTTGTTCGTATAATAGTAGCGCGCAAACCGCACCTTCTACCATGCCCGACTGAGCGTTGTAAGAGTATTCCACTTTAGGAAGAGCCGTTGCCTTAAAATTGCAAGTGTAATCCGTTTTGCTTTTGGTAGCGCACACGCCGAATACACGCTCGTTATAAGTTTTAACGCCTTCGCATAAAGCAAAATTTTCCTCGGTAAATTCAACGTTTACTTTATTTTCCGAACAAAAGGCGTCGATAACTGCGGGGACTTCGTTCCCGTCGCAAAATTCACCGCAAAAACCGAGCGTTGCCACTACGGATAATCGGCACTTCCCGCGATCTTCTTCTACCGTTGCAGTAACGTTAATATCCTTTATTTCAACCGAACAAAAACAGTTTTCACCCGCTGCAGCGTTTTCGCAAGCTACTACCGATTTAAAGGGGATAACTCGCTCTAAGCTAACGGGAGAATTGCCGCGCATAGCCAAAACGTTTAACTGTATTTCGCCTTCTATATTAACTTCGCCCGAGCCGCATTGCGCCCTTAACACGAAGGCTTGAGCTGAAGGCGCTAAAATGTCGGCAACGCCGTCCGCCTCGAAGTCGTCTTCTACTTCGCTTTCGCCGAAAAAGGTAACTGAGGAATATAAATTAACGTTTTCCGTTTTACATACAGCACCGTCTACGTTTGAAATATAAACCCTTTCCACGTTGCCATACACACGTATATATGCCCCGATTACCGCCGAAACTACGATGGATGAGCCGTCCCTTTTAACGGTAACTTTTTCGCATTTTAAGGTGCATAACGCCGTTTGCGCGGGGGCAAAAATATCGTCGTCGCAATAGTGGGAAAACTCTACGCCCTTTTGCATGCGGCAAAACTTTCCGCCGTCGTCTACGTATACAACGGTGCAAACTAACCTACCGCCAAAATTTACTCTGCCTGAAGAAACCTCTGCCGAGGTGGACGAAGCTTGCGGATAAACGGCTAAAATTTCTACGATATCATCCGTTTGAGGAAAGCGGCATTCTACTATCGTTTGTACCGATTTGGTGGATATTTGCTTTTTAAAATTATCTGATAAAATTGCGGGATTAAACATAACTACTCCTTTTTATTACAGAGTATTATACGTTTTAAAAGTTGAAAATATAACCCGTTTATCTGTTTTTTATTCCTATTTTAACCCTGCCGCAAAGCATTTCCGAATAGGAATAAGCCGTTTTGCCTAAAAAAGATTTATCGTCGGGAGAAACGGTGAATAGCGAAGGGTACACTCCGTTTACCGTTGCCGAAAAGGTTACAAATTTATTCCTGCCCAAATTTAGCTTTACTATAACAGGCTTATTGTAACAATCGCTTACCAGTTTTTTTATAGATTCTATAGAGGAGGTTGACTTAATCATATTTTGATTATTGCCTTATTTTTTTTATTTATTCCCCTATAAAGTAAAACGAACGGAGAACGCAACTTGCGTTCTCCGTTTTTAGTTATCTTAAATTAAAAATCGTCGTCATCGTCGTCATCGTCTTCGTCGTCGAAGTCGTCGTCGAAATCACCTTCGTCAAAGTCGGATAAATCGTCGTCTTCGTTATATTCGTCGAACATTTCCTCTTCGGCTTCGTCGAATTCGTCGCGCATTTCTTCATCTAACGCTTCGTCGTCGATTGTTAAGTCGTCGGTATCGTCGTCGAGGTAGTTTTTCCACTCTTCGTCTTTATCGGGGTCGATGTCAACGTCGTCTTCGTATTCGCTGCGTTTTTTACAGCTATCGCACATTGCTTCGCCAAAATGCATGTGGTTTATTCCGCAAACGGGGCAAAGCTCGGTTTTATCTTCTCCCATTTCGTCAACGAAATCGTCGTCTTCTAAATCGGCAAACTGTAACTTATTGCCTTTAATTTCAGCAATGCAAACGTCGCAATATTCTTGCGTTTCGCTATCGATATAGTTTAATTCGCATCTGGGACATTTAACGTATTTAACCATATTTTTATTTCTCCGTTACCCGCAAACGCTTTTATTTTTTATTTACGGGTTTTCCACTTATCAATTAGTGGTAACATTATATTAATATTTATTAAATTTGTAAACTGTTTTTAACGAATAATTTGCGTTAATTTTAAAATTTTATCTATTTTTTGCAAATATTTTATAAAAAATAATCGAGCGACGCAAATTTTGCGTCGCTCGCTATATACTTTGTATTAGTCTTCGTCGTTGTAAACGTCGATATTCTTATCGTCGGTAGTGTCGATAACTCTCTTAGCCTTTCTATATACGGGCTTTTTGGTTTTGTTTTTAGCAACGAGCTTGAATACTACGAACGCAATTGCGCCCAATACGATTAAGCCGCCTAAAACAACGCCGATTATAAAGAATACCTTTGCAACGGTGGTTAAGCCTTGCCACCAAGTAGTTTCGTCAACAGCTAAGTCTACGATATACGTATCTTTAATTGCTTGGGTATAAGCTTCTGCGTCAGCTTCGGTCATAACGCCGAGTAAGTTATAGTAATAACCTTGTCTGTTTGCCGCAACCGTTTCGCCGTTTAAAGCCTTCTTGTTTTCTTCTTTACCGTATTCTGCCCAAACGGAAGTTTCTTCTTCGGTGTGATATACGAAATCCCAATAAACGTTTAAAGTTTCTTCGGTGTAGTAATAATCGTCTTCCTTTCCGTCGATATCAACGCTTGCTTGGATAACTTCGCTAATATATTCGTAATCGCCGTCGATAGAGTAGAACGCGTATTTTAATGCGTTTTGTAAGTTTTCGTAATCGGTTGCGCTAAAGTCTGCAATCTTATCGAAAATTTCTTCGTAAAGTTCGTTTTGAGCCTTAATATCAGCGTTGGTCATATTGCTGCCGTCTGCGTTTCTTAAATCGCAAACTTCAACGTAGTTATAAGCGCTCATAGTTTCGGTATCGCTTAAATAAATAAGCTGACCGTCGATTAATTCGGGCTTGTACCAACCAGACTTAGTATCTATTTCGAGAACTTTAATAGCTTCGTATTCGATATTGTCGTCGGTAGGCATTTTGTTATAGTTGTTTTTAGTTCCGTTAATTGCTACGCGGTAAACGTTTTCGCCCGCTACGGAATAATATAAATAAGAACCGTCGATAAATAAAGTTTCGGGTGCGCCGCTTGCGGTTACGATGGGGAACTGACCTTCTACACCTTCACTATCGGCTACCGCAATTACGCCGTCTTTAATTTGTCCCATTAAAATGGTGGTGCTTGCGTCGGTGCTTATAATTTTATCAACGCCGTTAACGTTTACGAATTCGTAAGCGTCTGCGCCCGTTGCGTTTTGTAAAAGACATTCGCTAGAAGAAGGGTTGAATTCAACTGCGTTTTTGGTGTTTGCTGCAACTTGTGCATCCGTTACGGTATATAAAGCCGCAACGCTTTCGCCAACGGGTTTTCTGCTATAGAAAAGAGTGGGAACTTTTTCGCTGCCTTTTACTACCGTTTCGTAAGAGATAAGCGTATAGGTATAAGCGGAGTTGGTAAGCGCATATCCCTTTTCCACGCCGTTGAACTGGCAAATTTCGTTACCTAATCCTATACCGTCGAATACCAATTCGCCGCAGTTTACGTATACGGGATTAACTTCCGCGTCGTAATCTTCAAGGTAGCTGAAATCGTATTCGTTAGCCGTGGTGTCGTCTGCCGTTACCTTATAAATTTGGTTATAAGTTTCGTTAGAAACGTCTTCTTTACCAATATAACGGTTAACGTTCATAGTATAATAAACGGTGGGGTTTTCAACGTCCTTTTCGTCGAACTTGTAGCTTGCTACGTTGTACGCAAGAAGGGTGTTTGCGCCCGTTTCGGTGTTTACCGAGTGAATGTTGGTAACCGAAGTCCCCGTTTCGTATAAGTCTTCGGAAATAACGTACATAAGGTAAACGGTGTCGTCTACTTGAACGTAACGGTAAGCAATAGCGTTATCGGTAGACGTGTAGTAGCTATTAGACATAGCTTCTTCGCCGTTTAATTTTGCGCTCTTAAAATCGAGTTGAGTGTTTAATACTTCGCCGTCGCTATTTTTAGCGGTAGAAGGCGTTGAGTAATAAACTCTGTCGCCGTAAACGTAAATGCCCGAAGTATAGTCGCCCGAGTAAACCACTTGGGGAACTACCGTTTGAACGTTTGCGTAGTTACGATCTGCAAAATCTTGGGTGGAAATACGCATGATTGCGCCCTTTACGGGAGTGCCGTAGGTATTGTCTACGTCGCTATTTTCCGAGCCGTTGATAAAGTAAACGTAATTGCCCTTTTTAACGGCAAAACCGCCGTTAGATTGCACTACACCGGTAGAATAATCGCCGTCGAGAGCGGTTGCCTTGTAGTAGCTTGAACAGCCTGCCGTAAGCGAAAGGCCGGCAACGGTTGCCGCGCATACGGTAAAGCAGATTAATTTATTAATAAATTTACGCATATAAATCTCCGTGCGGAATTAAAATTATTATACTATCCGCCGCATTATAATTTAGCACTAATTAATTATATACAAAAAATACAAATTAATCAATTAAAAAACCTTGCTTTTGAACGAAAAAATTAAAAAAAGGAGAAAATCTGTGGAAAATTTTGCGTTGTTAAATCTTATAAAAGCAATAAGCGGCTTAAACTTAGAAAACAAAAACGATTTTAGCGGTGAAAAGCGCGCCGAAGAGCAACCTAATAAAAGGGAAAACGTTGAAGAGCGCGATTTTAGTAAAGCTGAAAAGCAAGCTAAGCCTAGCGAAAATTTTAATTACATGTGCAAAGTTTTAGAACGGCACGAAAAGATGAGCAACCGCATTAAACGAAAAAATTAACCCACCTTTTCTTTAAGCTAAAAATAAAACGTGGACGAGCTTAATATAACGGCGCGGGCAAGGTTGCCCGCGCCGTTATATACTATTCGCCGTATTTATCCTTTTTTATTAAATGCCGAGGCAAACCGTTTACCCAAAGCGGGGCGATTTCGGCTTGAATTAACGGTCTGATATACCGTATTAACTCTGATTTTACGTAAGTACCGTCGCTTTTAATCCACTCTATCGGCACTTTTTTCTCTACGTTGGCAATATAATGAACGTCGGCAAGCTCGGTTACGCACATATACGGCTCTTCCGAGACGCGTTTTAGCGTTACCACTTTACCAGTATGCCCTTCAAAAGCCGCCTTAACGGCAGCGCCGCCCACGTTAAAAGCTTCGGTTACGTCTATGCGAGAAGTTACGTGAGCGGCACAACGCTGCAACGACGATAATTCTATCGCCCTAGTTTTTACGCCGAATTTTTCGGCGACCTTACCCGCCAAAAACCTTGCAGTACCCGCAAGCTGTTTATGACCGAACGCGTCGGTATATTCAACGTGGTCTAAAAGCTCGCAAACGTACCTGCCGTTACTTAGTTTTACACCTTCTGAAACGGCTATTACTACCGAACGGTTTTTTTGCAATAACCTTTCCACGCCGTTTAAAAATTTTTCTAAGCTGAAAACTACTTCAGGCAAAAATATCATATCTACGCCCTCGCAGTCCTCTCCCCTTGAAAGCGCCGCCGCTGCCGTTAGCCAACCTGCGTTTCTGCCCATAATTTCTATTATTGAAACTTGAGGATAATCGTAAACCAACCCGTCGCGTATAATCTCTTTAACCGTTGCCGCAATATACTTGGCGGCGCTACCGTACCCAGGTGTATGATCGGTTATTGCCAAATCGTTATCAATAGTTTTAGGAACGCCGATAAAGCGCACGGGGCTTTTTATCTTTTCTCCGTAGTCGGAAAGCTTTTTTATCGTGTCCATAGAATCATTGCCACCTATATAAAAAAAGGCGGAAATTTCGTATTCGTTTAAAATGAAAAAAATTTTTTCGTACGTTTTTTCGTTGCCGATAATTTCCGGCAGTTTATAGCGACAAGAGCCTAAAAAAGAAGAAGGAGTTCTTTTTAAAAGGTCCATATCCAAATCATTTTTTATTTGCGTAGACAAATTTATAATATTGCCGTCAAGCAATCCCTTTATTCCGTGCACCATGCCATATACGGCGTTTACTCCCTTATCTTTTGCCGTTTTATATACGCCCAAAAGGCTACTGTTTATTACCGAAGTCGGTCCGCCCGACTGCCCTACTATTACGTTTTTCATTTTCTCTCCCCTAAAAGTTTGCCCGCTTTTACGTATTTTTAACCGCTTTTTAAACGGCGTATTGACGGAACGCGTTTTTAGTGGTATAATATTTGTATTAGTTAAAATAATAATTACTACAGGAAAACAACTATGAAAACCAAACTTTCCGGTAAATTTTTAACGGCTTTAATTATATTTAGCCTTATAGGTCAAGTTGCTTGGGTTGTGGAAAACATGTATTTTAACGTGTTTATCTACAAGGCGTTTAACGCTTCGGCAAGCGACATTTCGCTTATGGTTTCGGCAAGTTCTATTGCGGCGGCGGTTACCACGCTTATAATAGGCGCACTTTCCGACAAAGTTGGCAAACGCAAAATTTTTATTTGCGGCGGATATATTGCTTGGGGTATTTCCATTTTAAGCTTTGCCCTTTTGCGCGTAGACATTATTTCTGCAATATTCCCCAAGGCAGCTTCGGCTGCAGCAATAGGCGTTTCTCTAACCGTTATTTTGGATTGCGTTATGACCTTTTTCGGCTCTTCGGCAAACGACGCGGCTTTTAACGCTTGGCTTACCGACTCTACCGACAAAACCAACCGTGGCGCGGCGGAAGGCATTAACGCAATGATGCCGCTAGTGGCTATTTTAGTTGTTTTCGGCGGGTTTATGGCGTTTGATTTAGACTTGCCCGAAAGTTGGACGGCTATATTTATTATAATAGGCTCGGTAGTAATTTTAATAGGCGTTTTAGGTATATTTTTAATAGACGACCCCGCCGTTAAAGTATCGGAAAACGGCAAGTATTTCGCCAACATTATATACGGTTTTAAGCCTACCGTTATTAAGCAAAACTACGTTTTATATTTATGCTTGGCGGCGTTTGCTATATTTGGAATATCCATACAAATTTTTATGCCCTATTTAATTTTGTATTACACCGAAGCGCTTAAAATGAGCAACTACGTTTTAATAATGGCGCCCGCCGTTATATTAGCCTCGGTTGCCACATTTTTCTACGGAAGGCTTTACGATAAATTTAAGTTTGAAAAGTCGGTTATGCCCACGATTGCAATGCTCGTTTTAGGATATATACTGCTCTTTTTTTTTACCCATACCGCAATGGTATTTATAGGTTCGCTTTTTATGATGAGCGGATATTTAACGGGTATGGCGATTTTCGGCGCGGTTATAAGGGATTACACTCCCCCTAAAAAGTCGGGTATGTTCCAAGGCTTAAGAATAGTTGGACAAGTGTTAATACCCGGTATAATTGGACCTTGGATAGCGGCGTTAGTGCTTAAAAATGCCGAAAAGGTAACCAACGACGACGGCACTCAATCTTTTATCCCCAACCGCAACGTATTTTTAGCTGCTTTAATTGCGGCGGTTGTTTGCGCGGCGTTTTTAATTTTAGTTTTCCACTTTATGAAAAGAGAAAAGGAAAAGCTTAAACTTTTAGAAAACACACAACAAAACGCGGCGGAAATAGGTTCTACGAAAATGGTCAACGATTAAAAAATTAGGAGCGGTTATTAAAACCGCTCCTTTTTATTAGTTTATATTTTTTACGTACGTTTGTCTGCGTTTAATTTCCTCGTTGGGAATGTGCGACCATTGTGCCCTTACCGCAGTATTGCTATCTAACGTGGGATTGCTTACTACCGAATCTATTTGATCTTCCCTTATTTTTCTTACGAAATCGCCAAAGCAAACGGCTGTAAAACCGATTTTTGCGTATTCGGGGCGAACGGCTATTAAAGTAAGTTCTAACCCCTTAGGCTTATCGATAAGTTTAAACAAATCTAAAATGCAACCCAAATTAAGCTTGCCGCCGTGCTTTTTAAGCGCCGTCCCTATTGCGGGTAACACTACGCCGAAGGCTACTACGTCGTTCGCTTCGTTTACCACCACCGACAGATATCTAGGATTTATTACCGTTGCAAATTGCTTTAAAACGACCTTTTTAACGTCGTCGGTAATATCGACGAACATATCAAGTTTCCCGTAGGCAGCGTTATAGCAATCGAAAAATTTATCGCCGTAATTTTTTATTATTTGCTTTAACGGCATGGTTTCGCAAAGTTCGGTTAGTTTAAACTTCTTTTTAACGTATTCGCCAAGCTTATAATAACGGTCGGCTTCCTTTTGCTCCATTTGCAAAACGTTCAACTTGTGTTCTAACCAAAGAGAATCCTTTTCGTAACCCAACTCTTCCATAAATTTAGGGTAATATTCATAGTTGTAGTTGGTTGCGTAGGTTGAAAGCTTATCGAACCCCGAAATTAACATACCTTCTCTATCGGTATCGTTAAAGCCCCAAGGCCCGTGCAGCTTAGTCATATTGCGTTCTCTTGCAAAATTTTCAGCAGCGTTTAATAAGGCTTTTGCCACTTCTATATCTTCGATAAAATCAAAGCGGCTAAAACGAACGGCGTGCTCGTTATATCGGCGGTTAGATTCGTTTACTATAATAGCGGCAATTCTGCCTGCAATTTCACCGTTTTTGTATGCTAAAAAGGCTTTAACTTCGCACCCTTGCGCCGCAGAATTCTTTTTGGGGTTTGCTAAATTTATATCGTCGTCGCGGAATACCGGCACGTAATAAGGGTTGTTTTTATAAAGTTTTATGGGAAAAGCCGCAAACTTTTTCCATTCTTTTTTACTTTTAATTTCTTTAACTTCTATCATATATTTTCCCTCGACGAGTTTATTATAGCACTAAAAATATCTTTTTTCAATTATTATATAAATCTTTTTCGACAAAATTCGATAAAATCTGCCTTCGTTTTTAATCCGCCTTTTTTTAAAACCGCTTATCTCTTTTTAATTTTGATATTAAAAAACGGCGGGCTTTTCCACCCACCGCATTTCAATTTAAATTAATTATTTTTTTATAGGTAAAAGCATGCGCGTTGCTTTTTTGTATTCTAAAAACCCTTCTTTCTTGCTTTGTTTACCATCGGCAAGGGGAACGCTTACACATAAGAAAAGCAAGGTATTTGCCGCCGCGCCTGCAATCAAATACCAGCAGTTAGGCATTACGCAAACGGTTGCCAAGGCTATACCCCACCACATTAAAATTTCGCCTAAATAGTTGGGATGGCGGGAATATTTCCAAAGCCCTACGCGAATAAAGCCGCCCGTTTTGTTTTTACGGAATTTTTGCATTTGAATATCGGATATAAGCTGAATAGTGGTCGCGCCAACGCTTACTGCGGCAAAAATTACAACTCCAACGTTAAACGCCGCGCCGTAAACTATTGCAAATACCGCGGGCATAGTACAAGCGTAAACGATTAGCGTGGGCATTAAATGTATTCCAAAAAAGTTTACCACGGGATAAAGTACGCCAGTAAGTTTTTGATAGTGAGTATAGCGCCAATCTTGGTGGTTTAAACTTAAAAAAGTATACGCCCAGTTGGCGGTGAGCCTTACGCCCCAATAGCATATTGCCGCCGTTAAAATAATGCCCGTGGGGGTTAAACCGTAGCCTATGGCAAACGCAACCACTATTACTATGGGTTGAACGCTCCAATAAGGGTCGTAAACGGATGCGTTTTTAAATATTAAGCTAAAAATAAAGGTAACTACGGTAGCGATTATATCTGCCAAAAGTAAGTTAAGCCAAAAATTAAATGGCAAAAGTAAATAACTTATTACCCCTGCCGCCGTTGCCAAAACGTAAACGAGGGCAACTATTAAAAAGCTTAAAGCTCTGTTTTGTTTAAAACCCATTAAAAATACCCCTTAGTTAATAAATATATATTCATTTTACCATATAAGCATATTTATTACAATATATTTTTATTATAGCTTTGTTACCAATTGTTAATTTCATAAAAAATTCTCCTTTTCTTTTTTGGTGCTTTCATTTTATCACATAAAAAAGGAGCAAAATCGGTCATTTTTTCCGATTTTGCTCCTTTTTTCCCACCACATATTTTGCGTTGCGCTTTTAAAGTGTGTGGGGTTGCCGAAGAGGTCGTATTGAAAGTTTGATACTATTCTACCATTTGTTTTTATGTTTGTCAACCGACCTTGTTCATAAGTAAACGTTTCCGTTTCGGCATCGTTTGTTACAATGCTTTTTATGTTGCCTTCTTCGTCGTAAGAATATCTTCGGGTAAACGTGCAATCGCCCGTTACTTCTTCTTTTACAAGCCTGTTTACCGCGTCGTATTCGTATTCGCTTTTATTCGTTCCGCTAAAATACGAAAAGTTGTTCGTATCTTCTATACTAATAATATTTCCGCGGCTATCATATTCTTGCGTTATGATTTCTTTATACGCTTTTTCGTATTCTATTTGTTCCTTTAAAAGTTTTATATAAATTAGAGCGGAGTTTTATAAACTCCGCTCATTTTGCTAACGCCTAAAACGACAACTGCTTAAATACCTAAACATATTATTCTTGATAGTCTTTATGTCCTCGGGGTAAAGTTTTTTTCCAATTTTTATCATACTCAATTCTATCCATTCCGAAACTCTTCACAACTTGTTTAAGCCTTTTCGTTTCATTAAGAAAAAAATCATCAAATGAATCCCACTCTGCACAAATCATATTTTCATAATGGGTTTCTTTAAGTTTTTTTAATTCTCTGATAGGAGTTAAAACTGGCATAGCATACATAGCAACTATTTTATTAGTTGCATAATCCCATTCAATTAATGTTCCATCTTTATATTCACCCAAAGACAACCACCTTTGCCTACTGTTTGTGTCAATTTTTATTGAACGAGGATGTCTTAAATTATATGGAGCCATCCATTCGGGATTTAAACTATCTATTAAATCTCGCCTATAGCATTTATATTTCTCTACATAGCTCCAAGGCGTTTGCTCTGCGAATAAACACAAACTTGAAAAAAACAAATTACATCCGTTTGATGTTTTTAAAAAATCCCTATACCATTCAGGGAATACATAGTTAGATTTTAACCCATCATTTACATCTTTTTGCAAAAAATCTATTTGCTTGTCTGTAAGTCCTTTATATTTAGTATGCAAGATTTTTGCTTTAGGTTTCATATCTTTATCTGTGTTTACAATATACTTTACCCCATTAGGCAATACTTCCAAAAGGACATCTTCTAATTTTTCATTTTCAAAAAATTCATTAACAATTTTGTTCATTTAAAATCTCCTATCATAATGGGGTAGCATTTCGCCAATTACCACCATGCAATGCTAAATGTTCTTGCCTATTGACAAATTTTATATTAAGAGGATCTGCTATTTCGCTAAGCGATCCACCTCTTGCGGTTATACTTTTCACGCTTTCAATATGGTGTCCTTGATATCCTTTTATCTTTCCTGTTGATTTTAATTCTGCAATTTCATCAGGCGTCCATTTCCTTGAAATACCTTCTCCACCATTCATAACATTGTCATATTCATTTTTCCAAGCTTCTTTAACAGCCTTTCGTCTTGCTCTTGCAACACAATCATTATGCACCAAAACTTTACTTTCAGCAACATAATAAGTATGGAAGTCAGCAACTTCGAAGTTGTAGGTAGTTTCAGGCTTAGCAAGCTGTTCAATATTAATTGCCTCTATTGTAGCACAAGTGCCGTCGGAAAGCAATAGTTCGTCGCCAACTTTTAAATCCCTTGCACATACAAATTTATTTAGCCCTGCCACATAGAAAGGATGCCCTGCCGTACAAATAACTTCTTCACCCTTAACGAGAATATGATGCCATTCTTTTGTTTGGTTACGGAAAAGTTGTTTTACAGGCTTAAAGGCTTGGTTCCCGGTTTCTTCGTCATAAGCCAATACAAGGTCGCCCACTTGGATATCTTCTATGGGTTTTAAGCCGTTTTCCGTTTGTACAAGCGTGCCTTCTTTAAAGCATTGGAAGTGGCCTATTATGTTGGTATTAATAAAAAACACAGTAGTCAAAACTTAAAACAAGTTTTTTCTACTGTGTTCCTATTTTTTTATTAACTCCTCTGTTTAAATGAAATTAATCAATTACTTAAAATATAACCGACATTACCATATATTTCTTTATTTATTAGTTTACCCAAAAAATCATTTACCGACATTGCGTTTTTAATACTTTCTGTTTCATAACCTTGATGTCTAAATAAAACAATTATTTTTTTTATTGGAGAACAATTAATATAGAAATTAAGAATATCAAATACTAATTGCTTATCATTTTCTTCAATATATAATTGATATCCGTGGAGATTTTCCTTATCGTCACAAATATTATTTAAGCACCATGTCGATTTTATAATATTATCATATTTTTGATTTAAAGACCACAATTCATACCAGATACCTTGAACTCGATTTAATATATCCCAATTTTCAACATAACACTTAACGGCTTTATTACTATCCCTATTCATTACATCAATAGAATAAGCTTCATTTATAAAAATCTTAGCTTTACGAGCACCAACGCATATGATATTAAAATCAATCCAATTCATTATAATAATCTATCTCCTTTTTATAAACTCTTTTAAAAAACGGTTAGTATTGAAACTATTTTTATTGATTCTTGACTGTAACCCAACGATATTCTGCCTATTAAGCAATATATCTGGATTTTTACCCAAATTTTTAGGAGCAATTTTCAGTATTTCTGGCTTAACATCTCTATGAAATTGCTCTACCGTTATATCACCCCGTTTTGCAATTTCATCAGGAGAATATTTTTTAAAATCCCCACCACAACTAGCGCCATTTCCCATATTATGCACAAGCACGCCGTTACCAACGTAGTAGCTATGGAAATCTTCAACCTCGAAGTTATAAGTAGTTTGTGGTGTATTATAGTGTTTGGACTTAACAGATTTTATTATACCATAAGTTCCGTCGGAAAGCAATACTTTAGTGCCAACTTTTAAGTTCTCGGCAGAAACCCATTCTTTAGTTTCTGGCAAGTAGTACTTATGACCAGGCGTACTTTCTATTTCCGTTCCGTTTACCTTAACAATAGTCCAATCGTAACTTTTGTTACGGAACAAATGAAGCACAGGCTTATACGCTTGTTCGCCAGTTTCTTCGTCATACGCAAGAACTTTGTCGCCCACTTGTATATCTTCAATGGGTTTTAAGCCGTCTTCCGTTTGTACAAGCGTTCCTTCTTTAAAGCATTTGAAGTACCCTATTACGTTGCTTATTGCAAAAGTTACAGACGTAAACGCAAACGAGGTTACTACTGCGTCTACAAAGTTTTCGCATACGCTTTCGCCAAACGCTTGCCAGAAGCCGTGCCCCGTTAACGCGCTTTGTACGCCCGCTACTACGCCGCCTATTGCCAAGCTTACCGCCGCGCCAATTGCCGTGGTTATGGCTATTTTGGCAAAAGAAAATCCCCGAAAACCATAATGGTTTCGGGGGATGTGAACGTTCTTTGAAATAACAAATTATCTCTTTGAGAACTGAGGTGCACGACGAGCTTTCTTTAAGCCGTACTTCTTTCTTTCCTTTACTCTGGGGTCTCTGGTTAAGAAACCTTCTTTCTTGAGTGCGGGACGGCAGCTTTCGTCTGCTTGTAATAACGCGCGTGCGATACCGAGTCTTATAGCGCCTGCTTGACCAGTGAAACCGCCGCCGTATACGTTTACGAATACGTCGTATTTAGATTCAACGCCTAATAACGCTAAGGGTTGCTTTACAACGTATTGTAAAGTTCCTTGAGGGAAATAGTCGTCTAAAGTTCTTTCGTTAATGGTGATGATGCCAGTGCCGGCAGGGATAAGACGAACGCGGGCGATTGCCTTTTTTCTTCTTCCCGTTCCCCAGAACTGAAGCTTTTTCTTTAAATTAGCCTTTGCCATATCTTTCTCCTACCTTAAAATAATTTGAGTTCTTCGGGTTTTTGTGCAGCGTGGTTGTGTTCTGCTCCCTTGTAAACTCTTAACTTTTTAATCATATCTCTGCCGAGAGAATTCTTGGGAAGCATACCCTTTACAGCTTCGTAAACTGCAAGGTCGCTCTTTTCGGCGAGCATCTTTTTATAGGATATTTCTTTTAAACCGCCTGCATAGCCGGTGTGATATCTATAAAATTTATCGTCGAGCTTTTTACCGGTAAGTACTACTTTATCGGTGTTTAATACAATAACGAAATCCCCCGTATCTACGTTGGGCGTGAACGTGGGCTTGTTTTTACCGCGCAATATAGCAGCCACCTTGGATGCAAGTCTTCCCAAAGGAACGCCTGCGGCGTCAACAACGTACCACTTTCTTTCAACTGTCTGGGCGTTTGCCATATAGGTTTTCATTGTCTACTCCTTAATTAATTTCTATTTAGAAACGTAAATTTTTTATCTTAATTAGCGCCGTTTTTAAAAGCGTAACCATATTTTATTATTTTATAAAAGTTTAGTCAAGCTGTTTTGCATTGCATTTTTAAAGTTTTTTATAAAATTTGAATTATTTTTTTTATTGAACTAAAAATGCCCTTTTTTAACCAATTTTAAGGCGTATTTTTACCAATTTTGCTTTTGACACGGTAAAAATCTTTTTGCTTTTTATTAAAAAATTATACTATGCCAAGCTTAGCTAACACGTTTTTTGCGTTTTCGTTGCCGTTTTGCACCGCCTTTTTATACCAATAAATTGCCCTATTTATATTTTTTAAAGTGCCGTATCCGTTTTCGTAGCAAACACCCAAATTGTATAGCGCGTCAGAATAGTTTTGATTAGCTGCCCGTTGAAAATATTCTATTGCAAGCTTTTCGTTTTTTAAAGTGCCGCATCCTTCAAAATAACATAGAGCCAAATTGTATTGCGCTACGGCTAAGCCCTTGTTTGCCGCCTTAAAATAAAGCTCGAACGCCATTTTTTCGTTCTTTGTAACACCACGGCTAAACAGATAGCAGTTTGCTAAATTATATAAGGCGTCGGCGTTACCTTTATCTGCCGCAAGCTTAAAAAGCTCAATTGCCTTAGTATAGTTTTGGGGGACACCTTTTCCTTCTAAATAGCAAATACCCAACCTATTTTGTGCCACGTCATAACCTTTATCCGCTGCCTTTTTATACCAGTACGCGGCTAAAAAATCGTTTTGTGGCGTTCCTATTCCATCAGTAAAACATTTTGCTACCCAACTTTCAGCGAAAACGTTACCCATTTCCGCCGATTCTTTAAATAGCGAAAAAGCTTTATCGTAGTTTTTAACCGTACCTTCGCCTTTATAATAGCAAAGCGCTAAGTTATATTTAGAGTCTCTATTCCCTTTTGCCGAGGCAAACGAAAAATATTTTACTGCCGTAAAGGTGTTTTTCTTTACTCCGTTGCCATTTACATAGCACACCCCTAAATAATCATGCGCCCTTAAGTCGCCTAATTTGGCGGCGCGTTTGAACCATTTTACCGCTTTTTTAAAGCTTTGCTTAACGTCTCTGCCGTAGTAATAGCGGATTGCCAAAGCAAATTGGGCGTTAATATCTTTTTTTCTTGCTTTTATTTTTAATTCTTTTATTATCTTTTCCATATATTATATAGTTTAAGCGGGCGAAAATACTTCGTCCGCTTTTAATTAATTTTTAATCAATATTGCTTTAATACGCTTTACGCCTGCCGAAACGTTTTCTTGTTTAGCAATTTTAAACGTACCTAAAACGCCCGTGGATTCGGCGTGAGGTCCGCCACAAATTTCTTTAGAGAATTCGCCTATTGAATAGGTTTTAACCTTTTCGCCGTATTTACTTTCAAAAAGCCCCGTAAAGCCTTGTTCTTTCGCTTCGTCTAAGGTCATTTCCTTCATAACTACGGGAACGTTTTCTGCAATCACTCCGTTTATCATAGATTCTACCTTAGCTACTTCTTCGGGAGTTAATTTTCTTGCAAAGTTAAAGTCGAATCTCAATCTTTCTTCGGTTATGTTAGAACCTTTTTGTTGAATATCTTCCGAACAAACCTTTTTTAACGCCGCGTGTAAAAGGTGCGTTGCGGTATGAAGGTTGGTCGTTTCTTCCTTGTGGTCGGCAAGTCCGCAAGCGAATTTTTGCTCAGAACCTGCGCGCGATTTTGCTTGGTGTTCTGCGTACGCAGCGTTGTAACCTTCTACGTCTACTTCCAAGCCCTTTTCCGCCGCCATTTCCTTGGTTATTTCAACGGGGAAACCGTAGGTATCGTAAAGGCGGAATGCCGTTTTACCGTCGATTACCGAGCCCTTTTCAAGGCTTGCTGCTACCTTTTCGAATTCCTTGTTGCCCTGTTGCAAGGTTTTAGAGAACTTGTCTTCTTCCTTGTTTAATTCTTCTTCTATCTTGGCTGCGTTTTTAACTAATTCGGGATATACTTCGGCGTATTTTTCCACTATGGTTTTAGAAACTTGGTTTAAAGCGCCTTGGGGTAAGCCGATATTTCTGCCAAAACGAACGGCACGGCGAATAATTCTTCTTAAAATGTAGCCTTGATCGGTGTTGGAAGGAACTATTCCCTTAGTATCGCCAAGCATAAACGTTGCGGTACGAACGTGGTCTAACACAACGCGGAAAGCTTTGGTAACTTGTTCGCTTTCGTTATAAGTGTGTCCCGTTAATTCTTCTATTTTAGCTATCGCCTTTTCAAATATATCCGTTTCGTAAACGCTGTTTTTGCCGTTTAAAATGCAAAGCGTTCTTTCCAAGCCCATGCCCGTGTCAACGTTCTTTTGCTTTAAAGGTTCGTATTTACCTTCTTCGTTTTTGTTGTACTGCATAAATACGTCGTTCCAAATTTCAAGGAACGTTCCCTTAGGAGCGTCGTCGAACTGGTCGGAATTAAGTTTTTTAGCCGCTTCCTTATTTCTTATAATGTGCATTTCGGTATCAGGACCGCAAGGACCGGTTGTTCCCGCGGGGCCCCACCAGTTGCCCGATTTAGGTAAGAAGTAAATATTTTCGGGTAAAATACCGCATTCTATCCATTTTTGCGCGCTTTCTTCGTCGCGGGGGCAATCTTCGTCGCCGGCAAAGCAGGTAATTGCAATGTCTTCTACGGGGATTCCCAAATAGTCGGGCGAAGTTAAAAATTCAAACGACCAAGGAATCATTTCGTTTTTAAAGTAATCGCCTAACGACCAGTTGCCCAACATTTCAAAGAACGTACAGTGAGAACTGTCGCCAACCTCGTCGATATCGCCCGTTCTAACGCATTTTTGCACGTCGGTTAAGCGAGTGCCTGCAGGGTGTTTTTCGCCTAAAAGATAGGGCACTAAGGGGTGCATACCTGCCGTAGTGAAAAGAACGGTGGGATCGTTTTCGGGGATGAGCGAAGCAGAGGGAATTATTTTATGTCCCTTGCTTTCAAAGAATTTTAAATAGAGGTTGCGGAGCGATTCCGAAGTAAATTGTTTCATATTTATACCCATTAATTTTATTTTACGAATTCTATTATATTTTTTTATAAGCTAAATTGCAAGCAAAATGCAAAAGCGTATTTTAAATTTATTTTTTTAATACTTGATATTCCGTTTTGCTATCTTTAATAACGTAGCCTAAAGCGTCGATTTTAGCGCGTAGCTCGTCTGCCTTTGCCCAGTCGCGGCTTTGCTTTGCCTGCCATCTTTCTTCTGCCAAAGCCAAAACTTCCGCGGGGATTTCTTGAGGTTTTTCCGCCTTTTCGGCTACTTCGTTAAGGTATATATCGGGGTCTTTTTTAAATAAGCCCAAAATTGAATAGGTTTTAATTATCTGCGAAACGTCGTCGGCAGCCGTGCTATCTCCGTTTTTAAGTTTTTTGTTAATAGCCTTAAAATACCCAAAAAGATTGGATAAAGCTAACGCCGTATTAAAGTCGTCGTCCATGCACTTATCAAAAGTTTTATCTATGCCGATATTGCCCTTTTCGCCGTTACCAAACGCTTCTTTAACAGCTTTTATAGTTTTATAGAATTCCGTTAAATGCTTTTCGGCGTTGGGGAATAAGTCGTCGGTTATATTAATGTCGCCGCGGTAAGACGTTTGTAAAAGGGCAAACTTAATTGCTTCGTTAGAATATTTTTTTAATAAATCTTCTAATAAAAGACTGTTGCCAAGCGACTTTGACATTTTTTGTCCGTTTACTTTAATAAGCCCGTTATGCGTCCAGTATTTTACGAAACGCTTGCCCGTTAACGCTTCCGTTTGGGCTATTTCGTTTTCGTGGTGGGGGAAAATTAAATCTCTTCCGCCGCCGTGTATATCAATTTGATCGCCGAACGCAGCCCTATTCATTGCCGAACATTCTATATGCCAACCGGGTCTACCTTGTCCCCAAGGTGAATCCCAGCTAATTTCCCCTTCTTTTGCCGCCTTCCAAAGCGCGAAGTCAGCAGGGCTCTTCTTCTCGTCGCCGTTATCGATACGAACACCGTCGAGCATATCTTCTACCGAACGGTTGGAAAGGCATCCGTAGCCTTTAAAGGACGCCACGTCGAAATATACGTCGCCGCAAGGTACTGCATAGGCGTGTCCCTTTTCAATTAAAGCGGAAATAAAGTCGATAATATTTTGAATATTTTCCGTTGCTTTAAGCCAAACCGAAGGGTCGTCCACGTCCATTTTAGCCATAATTGCGTTGATATTTTCTATCATCATTGCGGCGTATTCGTCGGCGGGTATACCCGTTTCTTTGCTCTTTGCTATAATTTTATCGTCCACGTCGGTATAGTTGCGCGCGTAGGTTACGTTATAGCCCTTCTTTTCTAAATATTTACGCATAATATCGTAAATAAGCGCTTGAAAACCGTGCCCTATATGCGCTTCGCCCGATACCGTAATGCCGCATGCGTACATCTTTACCTTGCCTTCTTCAAGGGGGATAAACTCTTCTTTAGTGCGAGTAAGCGTATTATATATTCTCATTTTATTCATCTCCGTTTTCGGTTAAATTTTTTATTCTTTCTTCAAGTTCGAATACCTTTTCGCGTAAAAAACATATTTCTTTTAAATAAGGGTCTTCCTTTTCCTGTTTTAAATCGCCAAGGTCTTCGCCCTGAATTCTAACTACTCTTGCAGGAACGCCGACTACTGTTGCATAGGGTGGAACGTCCTTTAAAACGACTGCGCCTGCACCCACCTTTGCGTGGTCGCCTACCTTTATGTTGCCAAGCACCTTTGCGCCTGCGGATATAACGCAATATTCACCCACCGTGGGGTGGCGCTTGCCCGTTTCTTTGCCCGTGCCGCCAAGCGTACAGCCTTGGTATAAGATAGTGCCCGTGCCAACGACTGCCGTTTCGCCTATAACTACGCCCGAACCGTGGTCGATAAATACTCCGGGGGCGATTTTTGCGGCGGGGTGAATTTCTATGCCCGTTAAAAACTTAGTACGTTTGCTTATTAAAAACGCTATATATTTAAAATTGTGCCTGTAAAAAAAGTTTGCTCTTCTATGGCGGGAAAGTGCGCGCACGCCACCGTAGGTAAGCCATATTAAAAACTTGCTTTTTGCAGCGGGGTCGTTTTTCTTTGCCGCGGCGATATCCAACCTTAACTTTTTAAAAAACATTGCGTCTCCCTATAAAAATAAAAGCCCTTGCATAATATGCAAAGGCGCTTAGTCGCTGTTCCACTTTACTTTACTTTTAAATAAATAAAAGCCTTATTTTTCTCGTAACGGCGAGTACCGCAGGGCATTACCCCCGACCTACCGAAAATATTTTCGGACAAGCGGCGCATACCTTTATTTCGTTGCAAAAAACTTTCAGCTAACGTTTTTCTCTCTGTGGCAAAAAAAGTAAAGATTTTCCGCTTTTCGGTTTTATATTAAGTTAATACTATTATACATAACGCCGCACTTTTTGGCAAGCAATTTAACGCAGTAGTTTTTATTGCAAAAGCAATTTACTCCGTTTTATATATAATCCGTTTTTGAAAATTTTAAACAAAACTTTAAGCTATTTTAAACTTTTTTATGTTAATTTATTTGACTTTAATGTTAATTTATATTACAATTTAGATGTAGTAACTTATAAAAGTGTTATATTTTAACAAAGGAGTTTATTATGAAGCGCGAAAGAATTGAAGAAATTGCGGAAATTTTAGACAAACGCGGCAAAATGACCTTAGAACAGCTTGAAGAAGTTTTCCCCAACGTTTCTCAAATGACTTTAAGAAGAGACTTGTTCCAGCTTGAAGAAGACGGTAGAATTATCCGTATTAGGGGCGGAGCTATGTCCGTTAAAGAAGTACAAAAAGTTTCGGGCGAAGCGTACATTAAAAAAACGACCATTAACACGGATGCAAAATTAGTTATTGCTCAAAAGGCGGCTACCCTTATAGACGAAGGTACTAGTATTTTCCTTGACGGCGGCACTACCGCTATGTATTTATCTAAGGAAATGCCCGATATGAATTGCAATATTTTTACCAACGGTATTGCCGTTGCAATGGAGCTTGCTCAAAAGAAGAACGTTAAAATTACCGTAGTTGGCGGACAGCTTATGAAGGATAACCTTTCCACGTCTTCCCCTGCGGCTAAAGAATATTTTGCCCTTACCAACTTTGAAATTGCCATCGTTTCGGCTACGGCGTTCACCCCCGAACAGGGTTTTTCGTGTTCTAGCCAAATAGAAGCCGACCTTTTAAAACAGGTGTTTAAAAAGGCAAGACACGTTTATATGATGCTTGATAGCTCTAAAATAGGCAAAATTAATCCCTATACTTTTGCTCATATGGAAGATATTAACGTACTTATTACCGACGATATTTTCCCCGCAGAATACAAGGCGTTATTTGAAGAACAAGATATAGTTGTTATGTAATTGACCGCATAATATGCGCTAACTATTGCAAAAATTTAACCGCGAACGAATTAATTCGTTCGCGGTTTTTTTGTTAATCGCTCCATTTGTGCTTGTTTAGCGTTCTGTCTTTTATATCGTCGTAAAATTCAAAATAGCGCTCGCGTATTTGTTCTACGGTAAGCGTTTCGTCTTCGGCAAAGCCTAACATTTCGTCGATTTCTTCGGGTGAAAAATCGCTTAAACAAAACTCACCGTCAAAGGTTAAAGCAAGTTTCATTAAATCAAGTTTAGACGCTTTCATTTGTTCTCCTATAATTTATTAACGAATTTTTTAAACTGCGGCAACATTGTAATTGCGTCGAATATCATATTAATACCCAACACTATTATGTGCGTTTCTATATGCGTGGGGTCGTGCAAAAGTAAAAAAGCCAAAACACATTCTACTATGCCCTTGATAACGTAATATATAAACGGTTCGCCGTTATGTATTTTTACTATCATTTTGTTTAAAGCGTGCCCGCCTTCCATTAAACCGAAAACACCCCACACGGCGGCAATAAGCTGCATTGACCAACCCGACTGGGCTTCTATTATAATCATAACGCCCAAAGCCGCGAATATTATGGAAGTTGCAACGTTCTTTTTAGGCTTTAAATAATCCTTTTTAATTATCCCCTTTAAAAACTTTGCAACGCCGCCAAGCACCATTACACCCCCTACTATGTACGGAAGAACGGTGCTTACCGTTGAGTTGAAGGCTATACAAACGACGCCCACTATAAAGTAAATAACGGCAAAAACGTACTTTAAAACGTGGTGCGGTAAGTTTACGTATTTGCTTACCCTTTCAAAGTTATTATGGTGGGAAAACTCTTCCACTAAAAAGTCGCCGTAATGCGGTCTTTCAACCGTTTCCACACCTTCTGCCACGGTAAGAGAACGGCTTTTTTCGTTATAAATTTCTTTAACCTTATCTATTGTTTGCACGCTTTCTTCGTCGAACTTTGCGTTTTTGGAAGAATAGGAAGTGTAGGCAAACTCTTCTTCGTCGGGAATATACCCCGTTTGCTCTTTTAGCTCTTTTTCCGTTTCGGGCGAATAGCCGCTATACGAATATTCTTCGTCTATCAAATTTTTTCTCCCTTATCCCTTTATTGCAATAATTTTAACATAATTTTGCAATTTTGTCTATAAAATACAAGTAAATAATTTAGCGGCGAGCATAGCTCGCCGCTAAAAGTGCGTTAAATTAAATAATCAATATTATCGTTTTATTAAAAGGTAAAGCAGCCCACCATAGAGCCAGCTAATACGCCCCACGAACAGCCCTTTAACGCGCCGCTTGCCGCTCCGTTTAAAGCTCCTTCCCAACTGTTCGTTTGAACGCCTTTTACCGCACCGCCAATAGCTCCGCCGATTGCCGCACCCGAAATACCGCCAACGACTGCGCCCTTTGCTGCACCTACGAAAAAGCACGCCACGGGTGCTGCCAAGCTAACCGTAACGCAAGTTAATACCGCGCAAACGACTACAACGCCGCTACCTATTGCAACGTTTTTAACTAAATCTAAAAGTCCGCTATTAGTGTGAACAACTTTATTAGCTACCGTTTGTCCACTCTCGTCTACGGTAAAAACCCAGTTTTCATTTTGCATGTAAGAGGCTACTTCTTCGTAATTGAACCCATAATATACGTTAGTTAACGAGTTATAATAAAGCTCGTTTACGTATTCTTGAGATAAATATCCGTATTCAACGTAGTCAACTTTATATTCGGGATACGCCGCCAAAACGCCCGCTTTTACCGCCACTTTAAGGCTTTGCGCCGTTGATTGAGTTTCGCTTTGCCCACCATCATAGTTAGATTGCTCTTCACCTTGACCGCCGTTTGCGTCGGCTTGTTCTATTCCGTTTTGGGTAGAATTATTGGGCGTAATATTATCTCCGTTTAAATACGCGCCGTTGGGAGCATAGGTATTTGCCGAATTTATACACCCAACGCCCGCAACTACCGATAACGCTAAAACTAAAATTAAAGCTATGGCTACTTTTAAAATATTGCGTTTTTTCATAACTGCTCCTTTATATTAATTTTTCACCACCAAAACTATACCAACTACTATGATTGCCACGAAAGCAACTCCGCCTATTACTATCCAACCGTCTTCACCAATATCTATGTTTTCCGCCGCTACCCCTTCTATATCGGGCGTTACGGGTGCGATAGGCGTTATGGGCGCAGGAGCTACTGGCGCAGGAGTTACGGGCGCTGATGCAGAATGGTTGGGTTCAACGATTTTTACAGGTTCTTTAAGCAAGCCGTCTTCCCCCACCGTATATCCGCAGCTCATTTGCGCCTTAATATTCGTTACTGAAAGCCCCGTTGCAACGTTACAGCGCATAACGTCGTTAGTGCCAACGTATATTATCTTTTCGGTAACGGCGTCGGTATATACGTTTTTAACGGTAACGGTATATTTGCCTTCGTCGGTAATAATTGCGCCGTCGGAAAGTGCCTTGTTAAACCTTACGTCCTCTATAATATCCGTGCCGTCTTGATTTAATATTTCCTTTTTAACGGTTAGTGAAAGGTATTTAGAATTTGCCAAATCTACGCGGAAACCTGCCGCCGTGGAGCTTTTATTGTTTAGTTCCGAGCCCGTGTCTATGTCGAAAGGGAATACCATAGCGTTGCCGTTTCTAACTGAAAAATACGATTCTATTCTATAATCGAACCAACTTCCGTTGGGATCCATCCAGTCAGTAACCCAGTTCCAAGCGGTATCTTTATAAATTTCATAACACAATACCACCCTATAATCACCCTCTTCAAAAAGGCGAACTTCGGTGTTTGCGCCAACACTTTTACCCGTTAAAAAATCTTTGTAAACGGTTTTTGTTTCTTTACCCTGCCAATCGGTATGTACTATTATTAAAACGCCCTTACCCAAATCGCCATCAACGTAGGGGTCGTTTACCCAGCAATCTTGTATAACTTTTTTATCGTCGGCAATTTTTAGTTTTGAATTGCTGTTAAGCGCGTTTATGTTTTGCGTTAAATTAAAGCCGAAAGAAAGGGTATCGCCTGCATTTTTTAAATATACGGGCATAGTTTTTTGGTAGTAGTTGCGCGCGCTATCCGTTTTTGCGGAATAGCCGTCTACGTAGAACGAGCCGAGCGACCAACCGCTATGTGGATCGTCGTCGGGAATTAACCCCATAACTGTTCCAGGAATGGTTAAAAGCGTCCACGGATTCCAACTACTTTTAGTGTTTGGTATATATCCGTTGTCCTTACCGCAGGGAACTACCGTGCCGAAATAATTTATTTGCTTGCCCAAGGTTGAGCTCGCGCTTTCTGCCGCTGCCGTTTTGGGAGAATAGACGGATAAAATTAGGCACGCAATAAGTAATGCCATGGTTAAAAAGTACGTTTTAATTGTTATTCTTTTTTTAGTTGTCATAAAATCCTCCTATCGTTTAATTTACAAATTTATCGCTAACGTTTTTCGTTCGCTACCCCTAATTAAACTTTTAACGTTACTTGCGATTATTCGTTTTTTTAACGGTTTTTTGCCGATTTTTTAATTTTGGTGTATAATACCCCATTTTAATTATTTATGATTATTTTAATAATAACAACAAAATACCACTTTGTCAATACCTTTTTTTAAAATAATTGCCGCAAATTTTCCACACGTTATCCTAATTTCTCGTACCCCTTCCCTTTACGCTTTAACATCTTATAAAATGGAATAAAAAAAGAAAGACTTGCAAAAGGCAAATCCTTCCTTACGTTTAAAACGTTAATATATTAATAAATATGTGGTGCGCTACTACCGCACCGTTTATATCGAGAATATGGGTTATATCACCTTGGATATTTTTGCGGTAAATATAATTAGTTCCGTTATACTTAAAGCCGTTTAGCCCGCTGTGGTCGTATATAAATTCTAAACCGTTGCTTTGCTTTACAAGGTTGCCTTCGTTATCGTAAGTAAAGGTTATATTGCCTTTGGTTAAACGTCTGCCATAGCCGTCGTAACTGAAAGTTGTATCGCCGTATTGCGTTAAACGCTTGCCGTATTGCCAAGTTAATGCGTTGCCATTATAACTTGTAGGGTTGCCAAACGTGTTGCCCTATGCATCGTATTTATATTCTACCACAACTCCGCCGTTGATGTCAAATAGGGTTAATAGTAAGGCGGGTATCACTACCCGCCTTACTATTAAATATTTTGAATTCGATTAACTATATTTTGTTCCGAAAAATCATAATCATTCATATATGGCAATATCATGAAAGAATTATCAATATAAATTTTTGATGAAAGCATTTTCTTTTTTTCATTTTCTAGTACTAATTTTATATTATATATCTGCTCCTCATTTATTAAAAATCTTCTATTTATATCTATAAATTTTTTTAAGGATTCACAAATAATAATGGCTGAAAATGTATCAAGGTTATCACATTTTAAAACCTCCAACAACATTTTTATTGCCTCATCAGCGCTATTTATTTGAATAAATGCGCTAATTGCCACTATTCTTAAATTTCCAGACTTGTGTTTTATTTCAGCTTTTAGATTATTAATGATGTCTTTTTTCCACTCGTCTTCAATTTCTTGGGGAATATAGCATTTTTTATATTCATCTCCCAAATCTCTTGATATATCAAATTTGCTACCTTTATATTTATAAAATATAGCTTTACCTTTAATAATATCAATTTGATGATAATCCATTTTTAACTCCTTATTTATATAAATGCAACTAAATAGCCTATATATTTCGAAGATAGATATGCTAGTTCCTTAAATAAATATCCGCTACTTAACCCTGTAGGATTACTAATAAGGGTAAAAGTT
>JAGAMH010000131.1 GCA_017624815.1 Clostridia bacterium | reverse complement strand
TTATGTAACTGCGTATGAAAATTAACGTTGTCTCCAAGTTTTGCAAGTTCCCAAGAGTAGTGTTCCGGTTCTTTGCACGCACAAAAAGCAACTACGCTACAAGTAATAATACTTATAACCGCATAAATAATTTTTTTGACTTTCATAAAGTACCTCGTAAATTTATATATAAAAAGTTTAGCATTAGGCTTAAGATTTGTCAATATAGGTTAGCTATGGTAATTAGTAAAAAAGGTATATTCATTTATATGGTAAAGTATAAAAAATAGATTAAATAAAAAAAGGTCTACTAATATTTAAAAGAACGTTTAATGATAAATTTTATATAGTTATAATCATTACCGTATTTTTTTGTATTATATATAAACAATTTATCACAATAAATTGACATTTTAAGCAATTGGGTGTACAATATATATGGTATATAATATCCGCAAGGATGCGTATATATTAAATCAATACTCAGGAGGCTTAAATGAAAGCAAATTTATTAAGCAGCCTGTTTCTTGCCGAAGCTCAATTAGGTTTAATTATCGGGCTTTGTGCAGGCATTATAGTTGCACTTGTTGTGGGCTTTTTACTTGGTCGTTGGCTTAACAAGAAATCCACGGCAAAGAAACTCGGCGAAGTTGAAGTCAGAGCTAAAAAAATGATAGACGACGCCGCAATCGAATGTAAAGCATTAAAGAAAGAAGCAATTTTAGAAGCAAAGGAACAGGAGCTAAAACTAAGAAACGAGTTTGAAAGAGAAACTCGCGAAAAGAAAGCAGAACTCAACAAACAGGAACAACGCTTAGTTCAAAAAGAAGAAAACCTTGATAGAAAGGACGAAACTTTACAAAAGAAGATCGACGCGTTAGACCAACAGAAAAAGGACCTTGCAAACAAGGAACTTGAAATTAAAAAAACTCAAGAAAAAATTAATCACCAACACGAATTGATGATTAAGGAACTTGAAAAAGTGGCACAACTTTCTAAAGAGGAAGCCAAACAGCTTTTAACCAATGAAATTTTAGAAGAAACTCGCCACGACGTAGCTTTGCAAGTTAGAAATATCGAACAGCAAGCAAAAGACGAAGCTACCAACGAAGCTAAAAAGATTATCTCGTTAGCAGTACAACGCTGTGCAAGCGACCACGCTTCGGAAATTACAGTTTCCGTAGTTCCCCTTCCCAGCGACGATATGAAAGCGAGAATTATAGGTAGAGAAGGTAGAAATATCCGTGCTTTAGAAAATGCAACGGGTATAGAACTTATTATCGACGATACTCCCGAAGTAGTAATTTTATCAGGCTTTGACCCTGTAAGAAGAGAAATAGCAAGATTATCGCTTGAAAAACTCATTTCCTACGGACGAATTCATCCCGCAAGAATAGAAGAAACGGTTGAAAAGGTTAAAAAGGAAATGGACGCTGAAATTAAAGCAGCGGGCGAAAATGCAATGTTCGAAGTTGGTATTTTTGGTTTACATCCCGAAATTATTAAGCTTTTAGGTAGACTTAAGTATAGAACGAGCTACGGTCAAAACGTTTATAAACACTCTATCGAAGTTTCACGTTTAGCAGGTTTAATGGCTCAGGAACTCGGATTAGACGTAAACCTTGCAAAGCGTGCAGGCTTATTACACGATATTGGTAAAGCCGTTGACCACGAACAGGAAGGAACGCACATTCAACTCGGTGCAGACCTTGCTAAAAAGTATAAAGAAAACGGCAACGTAATAAACGCCATAGCCGCTCACCACGGCGACGTAGAACCTAAAACTATCGAAGCCGTATTGGTTGCCGCAGCCGATGCTATCTCTGGCGCTCGCCCCGGTGCAAGACGCGAAACGGGTACGAATTACGTTAAGCGTTTGGAAAGACTTGAAGAAATTGCTTCAAGCTTTAGTGGAGTTGATAAGAGCTACGCAATTCAAGCTGGTAGAGAAGTCCGCGTTATCGTTAAACCCGATCAAATCGACGATTCTCAAGCATTATTCCTTGCAAAAGATATTGCAAAGAAAATTGAGGCGGAACTCGAATATCCCGGTCAAATTAAAGTTAACGTTATAAGAGAATTCAGAAGCGTTGAATACGCAAAATAATAAAATAAAAATATCCGCCACAGATTAATTCTGCGGCGGATTTCTTATTATTTAACGGGTAAAAACTTAGGATTAACGTTAAAAGAATTTGCCATATTATTTACTGAAAGTATAAAAACCGATAGTATAAATAGGAACGTTTAATGCAACGATACAAGGAATAATCATTTTAGCGCAAACGTCGCCAATAGCGGAGAAGTTAACGTCAAGTAAAAGTGCTACCAAGCAAATAACAAAAATTGCAACTATCGTAACTATTATACTCGTTGAAACGTACCCACTAGAAGTGGGCTTTTTATGTGCTTTTAAAGTACCGCTAAAACATATAGCAGCCGACATTAAAACTTGAACGACGTTAATTGCTAATATCACCATAGGATAAACGATATTAACGCCCATACTGTCTTTAAATAAAAGAACCAAAGCAAATTCAAGCATTAAAATAACGGCAACTATTAAAGAACTTTTTAATAGCGTAAAGCCCATATCGTAAGGAGCTTTATCGCTCGCCTTCGTTTTAGTGGGGGAGTTGTACGAATTAATTTTAATGCCGTCGTTAGCGGCTTTACTAGTTGCGTCGTCGTAGCCTTGATAATTAATAGGTTGTTGAGCGTAAATACCGTTTTGAGCTGCTACAAAGGGCTCTGTGTTCGTTTTAACGGTGTTTGCAAATAATTTATTAACTAAATTTCTATAATCGCGTTCCGTTTCGGGCTTTAAATTATATACTAATCTTTCAGTGTCAATAGCTTCCGCGTGGGGAGGAATTGCCTCGGCTTGCGCAGCGGGTGCGCCTTGCTGTTGCGTTCCGCCGTTTACCAATCGCATAAAGTTTGAGTGGGTAAATTTGCGTTGTTCTTCTTGTAAGCGTCTTTCTAAAGCCTTTTCATTTTCTATTGCCTTTTGCTCCGCTTCGTATTGCTGTTTAGCAAAAATTTGGCGTTGCATTTCTAAAGCTTCTTTTTGTTCTGCAATAGCTTGATTTTGAGCGGCAATCATAGCTTCGTACTTTTGTTGTTGCTCTTCAAAATCCTTTTTCTGGGCGTTTAGTTGTGCTTCGTATTCGTTTAAAGAAGAAAGTTTATCGCTTTGTTCGCTTTCAAATTCTTGCGCTTTTTTAGAAACTTGTTCGTCAAATTCTTGTTGCTTTTCAGATAAAGCCTGTTTTTCTAAATTAACGCTTTCTTCCAATGCGTGTAAAGCGGCAATCTTTTCTTCGTATAAAGCTTTTTCACGTTCAAGTTCAAGGCGTTTTTCTTCAATGATATTAATTGCCGCCTCGTTTTGTTGTTCGTATAAAGCCTTCTTTTCTTCAAGCTCTTTTAACGCATTTTCGTTCTTTTCTAAAAGCTCACGCTGTTCGTTAATAAGCTCTTGCGAAATCTCGCTCTTTTCATCTTCACCGTCTTCGTCACCTTTAATTCGGGGAACGCGAGTAGTCGATTTTTTAAGGATATTAAAATCAACGGCGGAGGGAGCGGGGTTATTAAAATCAAAGTTTTTGTCAGAAATTAAACTATCGATAACCGTTCTAGAATATTCCCATTCAGCAAGATTCTTTTCGGTAATTTCTTTGCCGCTTTCAGTAAGTTTGAAATATTTTCTTCTGCCGCCTGCCGAAACTTCGTCGCTTTTCCAATAAGCTTGTATGTAACCTTGCGATTCTAAACGTTTTAAAGCGCTATAAAGAGTAGGTTGTTTCAAAGAATATTGTCCGTGGCTTTTTTCCTCGATTTCGTCTATAATTTCATAGCCGTATTTATCGCGTTCATATAAAGTACGCAAAATTATGGTGTTAATATGCCCGCGGATTAAATCGGCACTTATGGTATTTTTCTCTTTTTCAACGGGAGTAGACGGTTCCGTACCTTCAATGCTATGTTCTTCTTGTAAGTCATCTGAAGTCATTACGTTATCTTCCATAAATACACCTCCGTATTTTTG
>JAGAMH010000130.1 GCA_017624815.1 Clostridia bacterium | reverse complement strand
CTTATAGGCTTATGGGCGGCACGGACGCTTATCCCCAAACGGTAGTTTTAGACGAGAACGGCGTTGTTAAATACGCTAAGGAAGGCGCGCTTACTTATCAGCAACTTTACGATATAGTATATCCCCTTTTAAACGATTAATTTAGTAAAAATAGCGAACGCAAAATTGCGTTCGCTATTTTATATTACGAGCTTAGCAACAAAAAACTCGGCTTATTACAAGCCGAGTTTTTTAATTTTTAGGTTATCTTAGTATTAACTTTTACGTTTTACGCCGCAACTTTTAAAATAAAAGTATATTCGGTTTTATTAGCGCTGAATTCCACTTCTCCGTCGTCGTTGCTATATCCGGTGGGCGCAATTACGTGAGCGGTGTATTCGCCAATATCTTTGGTAACGGAAACTTTGCCGTCTGCACCAGTTTTTACGGGAGCGTCGCAAACGCCGTTTGTCTTGTTGCATACTACTATTCTTGCACCTTCAACTGCAGTTCCGTCTTCGTAAGTTACGGTAAAGTTAAGCGTAAGGGTAACGGGCTCGGTGGAAGTGTTAGCACCAGGTTTGCAAGCTACAAACGCCGCTACACACACGCCCATTATTATAGTTAAACATATTACTAATAATTTTTTAAGGTTTTTCATAATTACTCCTATTAATCGTTTCCGGGGCTGCCGCCGTTAAATTATTCATAGTAGAACGAGGCCATAAGCCACGATTCTGAACAAGATACGTCGCCGTATAAGCCGTCGGCATCAGTAGAAATATACGCCGTCAACATATCGGTTAAAGTTTTATCAGCCTTAACCATACCTGCAAGTTCGCCCGTGTTTGCTCTTGCCGCAGCGAGATAGGTTTTCATAGCTTCGGTATAATCTTGACCGCCGTATTCGGTTAAGTTAAAGTTAGGAATATTTGCGTTTTCTGCCGATTCTATTGCGTTTGCTAAAGTCCAACCGCCGAATAACGTGGTGGTATGGGTAAAGTCAACGTAGATATAAGAGCCGAGTTCGCCGTTTTCTTTTACGTGGCGCCAGTAGCCGTTATCGTCTAACGCAATATCAATTGCGCCGTAAACGGTTAATTCGTTACTGTCCAAGCTGCCTTGGTGAGGACCGATAGCCGCGTCTAATAAGAACTTAGTCGTGGTGGTATCGTAAGTTACCTTCATATCGTATTCGCCCGTTTCGGGGTGCCAATAAAGCGTACAAAGTACGTAAACTTTTTCGCCCTTTTCAAGGAATTCGATAAATCTGAAGTTTGCGTTTATTCCACCGGGTACGGAAGAATCGCTAAAGAAGTCGCTTTCCTTATATATTTCACCGTTTTCGTCGGCAAGCCAAGCGATAGGATCGCACAATTCTAAATCTTCTTGAGCAACGATAGATTCAAAGATATATAAGCCCGTTTCTTCGGCAACGAATTCATAATACATACCGCGGGGAAGAGGCGCTTTGTTTACGTCGATATGGTTTACGCCAACCTTTAATGGTCTTGAAGCGTCAGTATTTAAACCGTCGATAGGGTCGGAAACGTGTTTTGCGTTGCCGTAAGGTTTATAATATTCGCACAATTCAAGCCATTCACCCTCGTAGCCTGAACCAAAGTTTTCAGTAAACGCTTCTAATAACGCTTTAGTGGTAAGCGTTACTGGAACGGTTTCGGTATCGGAGTGACTTGCAAGGCGTGCAAGCTCGGTAACCATATCGTTATAATCAGTACCGTCGAATATGCAATAGCCTTCTACTGCATATTGATATACGGAATTAACAGAGCTCCAGTTGGTGGTAAACAATACGTCAACTAAAAGTAGAGGTCCGTTTTTAGTGCCTACGTGGAAGTAACCGTCGTCGCCCATTACGGGTTCAACGTAATTTTTATATTTAGTTTCGCCGTTCGTTCCGTCGGTGTAGTTTTCATTTTTAACGGATGCACCGAACATTTTAACTAAAAGATCTTCGTTTACTTCGCTTTCTTTAAGAAGGCGCATATTGCTTACGCTAACTATATCGTCGCCAACTATGTCGCCAAAGTTTTTGTAATAAGTTAAAGACAAAGTATATTCGCCGTCTGCGGGAACTTCGTACGCGTAGCAAGTTCCTTGTTTTTCGCCTGCAAGGCGTTTTAAAAGAGTGCCGTCTATTTGAACTGCAAGGTAGTTACTGTTACTTGCGTAGCCGCCGTAGCCACTAGTACTTATATCGTAGTCGAACGTTAATACGTCGCCTGCTTTTGCGGTGAACTTACTGTACATAATAGCCCAAGAGAATGACAATAAGTTATCGGTACGCGCAACGTTGGTTGCATAAACGGATTTTCCGTCGTCCGAAACTTGCCAAGGCCAGTTGTATTCGTCTTCGTCGAAGTAATAAGAGAAGGTATAGCTACTGCTATTAATTGCCTTTTCGATATCGGAAGATGCGGGAGCAGTTACGTCGGGTTTAATTTGAACGTAGCCTTCATCGTATTCGTCGTCACCATTGCCGCCTAATTCAATATCTGCGCTATAATCGTCAGAACAAAGTCTTTCAAATTCTGCAATCCATTGATTTGCGTCGGTAATAGCGCCCGTTTCAATAGCGCACACAACGCCGTATCTGTCTACTATTACGGTAAGGGGCAACGAGCCGCTACCTACTCTAGGATATATACCTGCGTCGTCTTCACCGAAGGGGAAAGCGTAGGTTTTATCGCTTAAGAAAGAATTTATCGTAGCTTTAGATTCATAGTCGCCGTTTATTGCAAAAATTTCAACTTGATCTAAATATTCGCCGTAAGCTTCGTCCATTGCGGGGAATTCTTTAATACACCATCCGCACCACGTTGCCCAGAAGTTTAAAACTACCGCGCTCTTTTCTTCTAACACTTCGGATAAAACGTATTCGTTACCGTCAACGTCGGTAAAAGTGAAATCGTACATAACGTCGCCGACAGCGTATTTTTTCGTAGCGGGAATTTCCTCGTCTTTAATAACTTCCGTTTTAAGAACGCATTTAACTTCGGTAGAGTCTGCCGAGGTTTTGTATTCTAACCCGTTAATAAGCTTGAATCCTGCGGGTAAATTGGATATTTGTACGTCGTAAACTAAGCCTTCTTTGGCTTGAACTTTAGCAACGCCGTTATTGTCGGTAACTGCAACGTCCGACTCTATTCCGTCCCCTACCAATTTAACTAACGCGTCGCGTACGGGAACGCCGCCTCTTGAAACTAAGCTGATTTGGTATTCTGCATATTCGGGGGGAGTTACGGGGGGGTCGTCGTTCTTTTTACAGCCCATAGGCAATGCGAGAACTACCGCTAACGCCACGCAAACCGTTGCAATTATGCCAAGCAGTTTTTTCATATTAATCCTCCTATACTTTAATGATTAATTTCGTATAATTATTCAAGTAAAAAACTATCCGTGCAGTTTAATATTATATCAAATTATAATAATTAATGCAACAATTATGGCGCTATCTGCAATAAAAATTTCTTAAATATGGTTAAATATTACCATTTTTATGTGAAATTTTTTTCACATTTTAATTTTAGCGATATACTAATTTTAAAATAGTTTATTTTTATGCAAAATTTTATGCATAATGAATATTTACAAAAATAAAAGCGAGCTTAAAAAGCCCGCTTTTTTTGCCGTGTTTTTTCTATTAACCGCCCCAAGTTCGATTATTTTTAAACCAGTCGGTATCCTTTAAAATAGTAGTGTTATTGGAACACCAAAGTTTTAAACTTGCCTCATCCTCACTTTCTTTTTTACCGTAGTAGAAAACTATATTTCCGTTCATTGACTGATATTCGCCTTTATCATAATCGGTACATAACGTTGTTACGTAAATTTTATCGGTGTATTTAGAAACTCTGTCTATAAACGCTTGGGTGGGGAAGGTGTTTTGGTTATTATCCGTGTATTCCGTTGCACCCGCACAGCAACAAACGGCTACGTATTTGGGTTTGATTCTAGATAAAAGTCCGTCGGTAGAAGAAGTTTTACTGCCGTGGTGTCCGCCTTTATAAAGAACGCACTCTGGCAAGTTATTATTTTTAACTAAATACTCTTCGCCCTTCTTTTCCAAGTCGCCCGTAAATAGGTAATTATTTTCAACGCCACCAATCTTTTGCGTTAAAAGCGTGCAAACGGAATAATCGTTTTCGTCATCCGTTTGATTTTCGTAATAGTAGTTATAAAGTAAATTTAAGCTAATATTGCCAGCTTCGTCTAAAACGTAACTTTTCTTAGCTCCGTTTTGTTCGTACCAACACTCTTTAGCGTCGTAAACGGTAGTTCCCTGCGTTTTTAAATATTCAACGGCGGAAACGTATTCGTTATATATTACGCTGTTAGTGTTATGTAATGAAAATTGTATAAGCGTTTGTACCTTGAATTGATATAAAACGCCCGTTTTTGAATTGCCCGAATTATTCCCAACGAACCCTGCAATATGGTCTTGATGAGCGTGCGTTGCAATAACGTATTCTAAAACGCCGTCGGTACAATATTGCTGAACGTAGCTAGTTATAGTGGTTGCGCTGCTTTTGCGCGAGCCGGCGTCTATTAATACTTCGGTATTTTCGCCCACCTTAATTAAAGTGCAGTCGCCCGTATATTTATTTCCCAACTCTAAAAAGTGAATAGATAAATCCGCACCGGTTATTTCGGCAAGTTCACCTTCGGGAATAGGCGACACGGTTTCGCCGTTTATTCCGCTAGGGTCGTCGTCCTCGGAATCGTAGTAATAATTTTTAACGTAATTATAATATTCGCGCTCAACCGCGTTAAAAAGATTGATAATAATTTGCGGTTTAATCAAGTAGGTTATTAAAATTGTTAAAGCTAAAATTAATATAACTACGGCTAAAAACGTTGCTATACTTTTATAGTTTTGCTTAACGTATTTTTTTGCTTTTTTGCTTATTCGTTTAGCCATATATGCTCCTCAATAAAAATTTTTTAAAAAAAGGGGCGGCGTTTTGCTACCCCTTTTTAACTATAAACTTTTAAGCTGTTTTTCAATTTTTTCGCGCATTTCTAAATACTTATTTAATTTAGCGCGTTCTTCGTCAACGAGCTTTTTAGGCGCTTTGGATATAAAGCCCTGATTGTTTAACTTTCCGTCGGCACGGCGAATTTCCGCCATAACCTTATCTAGTTCAGCTTCTAATCTCGCCTTTTCCTTTTCGGCGTCTACAAGCTCGCCCATAGGGATATAAATAGTACCAATAGAAAGCACTTTCGTAACTGCGTTTTCACCCGCTTCTTCAGCAGAGGAAATAAACTTAATTTCCGAAGCCCCCGCAAGTTTTAAAATACTGTCTTCGTTGGCGGATATTATGCGTTTACTATCCGTTAAGATATATAAGCTTACCTTTTTAGAAGGTGCGCAGTTTACTTCCGTTTTAACGTTTCTTACAGCCTTGATAATATCCATAATTCCGGCAAACGCCAACGACTCTTTCTTATAGGCTAACTTACTGTTATATCTAGGATAGTCCGCGTTCATTATAGAGCCTTGCGTGTTGGGAATATTGCGATAAATTTCGTCGGTGATAAAGGGAATGAAGGGGTGTAAAAGTTTTATTGCGTTTTCTAAAACGAAAACTAAAACGGAAATTGCGTTATCTTTTTTGTTGTCGTCGTCCGACCAAAGTGCAGGCTTGGTAAGCTCGATATACCAGTCGCAGAAATCGGACCACATAAAGTCGTACATTATTTGACAAGCAATGCCGAGTTCAAACTTATTAAGAGCTAAAGTTACGTCGCGAATAGAAGCTTGCAAGCGGGATATTATCCATTTATCCGCGTGATTGAGCTTTACTTCCGAAATAGGCTTAATTTTTCTGCCTTCGGTATTCATTATAACGTAACGGCTTGCGTTCCAAATTTTATTCATAAAGTTACGGCACGCTTCTACCTTTGCGTCAGAATAGCGGGTATCGTTACCGGGCGCAACGCCTTGAAGTAACGAAAAACGCAAACTGTCTGCGCCGTATTTATCTATTACGATTAAAGGGTCTACGCCGTTGCCGAGCGATTTAGACATTTTTCTGCCTTGGTCGTCGCGTACTATGCCGTGAATAAGCACGTCGCGGAAGGGAACTTTACGCATATGTTCAAGACCGGAGAACATCATTCTTGCTACCCAGAAGAATATTATATCGTAGCCCGTTACCAATACGTCGGTGGGATAGAAATATTCTAAGTCGGAAGTGTCGTCGGGGAAACCTAACGTTGAGAAAGGCCAAAGTGCCGACGAGAACCAAGTATCTAAAACGTCTTCGTCTTGAACGATATTTTTACTGCCGCAATCGGGGCAAGAGTCGGGGTCCTTTTTAGCGCAAATTACTTTTCCGCAATCTTTGCAGTACCAAACGGGAATACGGTGTCCCCACCAAAGTTGACGGGAAATACACCAGTCTTTAACGTTTTCCATCCAGTTATAGTAAATTTTTGCAAAACGCTCGGGAACGAAGGTCGTCTTTTTATCGATTACAGCGTTTATTGCAGGACGAGCGAGCGGTTCCATTTTAACGAACCATTGCTTGGAAACGATAGGTTCTACCGAAGAGTTACATCTATAACAATGACCTACGTTGTGCGCGTGCGGTTCTATTTTAATTAAATTACCCAAACTTTCAAGTTCTTTTACTACCGCCTTTCTGCATTCGTATCTATCTAAACCTGCAAATTTACCGCAAAGTTCGTTCATAGTGCCGTCGTCGTTCATAACCTTAACTACTTCTAAGTTATGTCTAAGACCTACTTCAAAGTCGTTGGGGTCGTGCGCGGGGGTAATTTTAACGCAACCCGTTCCAAACGTCATATCGGCGTGATTGTCGCCAACTACGGGGATAGGCTTGTTGATGATGGGAAGAATTACGTTTTTACCTATTAAG
>JAGAMH010000129.1 GCA_017624815.1 Clostridia bacterium | reverse complement strand
ACCTATACCCAAAACTACGGTGTTTGCCCGTTCGATTTTAATGGGCGCGTCTAACTTGTAATGCCCCGGTGTAAGCAATAAATGTTTGCCATTTTTTAACGCCTCGTTAATGGTTTTGTCGTTGTCCAACTTTTCGTCGGCAATATAAAAATCGTCTAAGCTGATAAATTTACCGCTCTCGGCTTCTATTCCGTTTTGCCACGTCGTACCTTTTGAATTTGCCACTACGTCGGGAACGAAAACTTTATAATCGGAATAATTGTCGCAAACCAAAAAGGGTTTTTCCGCCATTTTTTCCGTCGTTTCAAAGTTGGTGTATCTGCCAAGCGATTCCGACCAAACTGACTGCGGAGTTTCACCCACGCAACCGCTAAATACTAAGTTATGCGAACCGCCGTTATTTAACCAAGAACCCCAGTCGTCGTTACGGCTCATCCATTGCTGTTGAGTGCCGGGGTTGACGCTACCAGTTATTTTACTGTTGGCTAAAAATCCGCCCGAAGACCACCCCGTAGGATGGGACAAAGCTAAGTTGCCGTTAATTTGTACCCTTCGCATACTCGTCGCTTGCGAAACCGCCCATTGAGTATCGGAATTTATAGTAACGTTTTCTACCCCGCGCCAGAAGGTGTGAGTTGAGTTGTTATCTGAGAGCACGTTAGTGGAAACGTAAAGGCTGTTTAGCGTTACGTCGGTAGGAATTGAACCAAGTCCTATAACCGACGTGTAATAGCCCGTTTTAGCTTCTATTTGCGGGTATTCACCGGGTAAGAACATCATTGCAAATCTCGTTGAAGAAAACTGCCCCGTACTGCCCGATTCAAGCTCGTCGTGCATAACGTTAATATAATTTTGAACGGCGGATAAATCGTCGAAAGGGCTTGCTATTAAGCTATTTTTAGTAAACGTGCTTACGGGCTCGCCCACTTCTATTTCTTCCCCGTCCACTACTGCCGTTATTTTATAATAACTATATTTTGCTACGTCCGTTTTATAGCGGTTATCCTTTAAAAGCTTGTCGCCGTTCGCCTTGCCGTAATCGCCAAAGCGACTTTCGCTGCGGTATATATTGTACCCGTCCGCGCCTTCAACTTCGCTCCATCTTACAAAACATTCACCGTCGCGCACGTTTACTCTCACTTCGTTCGCCGCTAACTTTTCCCCATTAAAATCTTGCCACTCGTTACTGCAAGCGGGAATTAAAGTTAAAAGCGCCGTTGCGGAAATAACCGTTGCAACTGCTATACTTAATTTTTTAATCATATATACTCCTATAATTTAGGGGCGGTTACAAAAGGTAACCGCCCCACATAGTAAGCGTTATTTTACGCTACTTGCTTTTTGGGTTTAACCAACGTAAACGCCCAGAAGCCTAAGCCAGCAACTGCTGCTACGTCGATTGCGATAAGTGCGGGTATCCACCAAGGGAACACCTCTTCTACGAATCCGATAGTGCCGCTCGTTTGATAGATATCTTCAATATCCATATCTCTGTATTCAATAGCCGTTTGCTGGGTATCAACTACGGTGAATAAAATGTTGTGAACGGCTATGCGCGCCGCCTTCATATCGATTTTATTGCTAGTTTCCATACCGCCGCTGTAAGAATTACCGGTATTAAGCCAAATATCGTTACCTGCGCGAATACCTTGCTGTACGTTCATTCCACCAATACTTGCACCCGTTGCAGGGGTCCAGTCGGTTAATACCGTACCTTCAAATCCCCATTCGTTGCGTAGAATTTGAGTTAAGAGTGCGTAGTTAGCGCCGCTCCATACCGTACCTATATCGTTAAACGCCGACATTATACCGTTAGAACCGCCTTCTTTAACTGCGATTTCAAAGGGTTTTAAAGCGTTTTCACGTAAGGTCTGTTCGGTAAGCCAAGTATCGTAGCCGTTGGGGTTTTGACCTGCATCGCTACATACGAAGTGCTTTAAGAAACAGGTAAGTCCGTTGGTCTTTGCACCGTAAATAACCATTGCCGCAAGCTTGCCGGAAATTACGCCGTCTTCGGAGTAGTATTCAAAGTTACGTCCAAGATATTGCGAACGGTGAAGATTTACACCAGGAGCGTACCAGCCGTTTACGCTGGTTTCAGCCGCTTCTGCGCCCATAGAACGACCGAGCTCGAACATAAGGTCTTTGTTCCAAGAACAGCCCATTAACGCTTCGCTGGGGAACGCCGTCCACTTAGTGTTGGTAGTTCTGTCGCCACTCCAGTCGCCCGTTAATCCAGCTACGTTGAAGCCTGCAGGGCCGTCGCGGTCACTCATTATAGGTAAGCCTACGGAAAGGGTAGCATTTCTACGGAAACCACCTTGTTCTATAAGCTTTTCAATTTCGTTTTTATTAAGTTGATTTAAAAGTTGTTCCCACTTTTCGCCGTTGTAGTCAGCAGCAAGTTCCGCAACGAGTTCTTCGTTCCAAACTAAGGTAACGCCTTCTTCAAACGCTGAAGATTTACGGTTAAGTTGATCTATGTTTGCCTGGCTGCCGTCGCTTAACGTTGCAATATATAAGCCGTTATCTTCTCCATATACGGGATCGGGTAAAGCTTCGTAGGGAGCGTCGTTCATAAATCTGTTAGCGGTGTTCATTGCCGTGCCGCTAGGTTTCTTTGCCTGCTTGGTAGGGAAGGTTCCAAGGAAGTTTGCACGCGTCATATAACCGTCTGCACCTACCGTGCTGCCGTCAATGGGAAGTCCGGCGTAAGCCGTATCACCGGTTAAACGGTTTTTAACTTCCACGTTGGTTATAGGGTCTTCGTTTATAATTATATCGGAAGTAGCTTCAAATTTAATTACGGCGTTTTCCATATCGGCAAGGTTATGAGCGTCGGTCATAAGCTTAATTTCGTACGAGCCTTCGTCAAGTTCGTAAGTTGACGCACCGTTATCGTTTTTGTCGTATGCGTCGTAAGAAGCTAAATCGTAAGGGGTAAAGCTAACTTTTACTGAACCAACGTTATCTACGCCTGCGGTAGTGCCAATTTGAGCCGTTTTAGCAAAGTCGAGTAAGTTTACGTGTGCCTTTTCTACTTCGCCCCTGAAATATTCGGGGGTGCTGTAAAGTTGAACGACGTCTTTACCAACGTATTCGCCCACGTTGGTTACGTTGACCGTTAAAGTGAACTTATCGGTTACTTTATAATCGTTTAAGTTAATAGTTTCGGTATAATCGAGCGCTTCTTCTTTACCTGCCGCATCCGTTACGGTAAGCGAAGATAAGCTCCAAGTAAAGTCGGTATAAGATTTACCAAAGCCGAAGGGATATTGAACTACGCCGTCGTAGCCTTCACCGTATTCGTTGCTAACGTCGGCAAAATAGCCTTCGTAATCGGCGGTTTCGTACCATTTATAGCCGTAGTAAATATCTTCAACGTATTGGTTGCTGCCCGTTGCTATATTTCTGAAAGTAGGATCGTATTCGGTGGAATATGCGTAAGTATCTGCAACCTTACCGGAAGGGGTTACTTCACCCGTCAATAAACGTGGAATTGCCATTGCCGCAGATTGGCCGGTAATGCCAACGTATAAAGCCGCGTCGATATTTAACTCTTCTAAAAAGCCCGTGTGCATTACGTTGGTGGTATTTAAAAGAACTATCACCTTTTCAAACTTTTCTTTTAACACCTTAAGCATTTCTTCTTCGGCAGGAGTTATTT
>JAGAMH010000128.1 GCA_017624815.1 Clostridia bacterium | reverse complement strand
TTTTTGGGTGCTTTGGGCGGTTTTTCACCGCCCCCACCCTTGGAAGGATTATCGTCCCCGTCTATTTTTGAGCTACCTTTTTTTTTGATAACTAACCAAACTGCAACTGCAGCACCTGCTAACACAACAACTGCACCGCAAGCAATTCCCACCGTTGCGCTCGTTTTAAGTCCGTTTGAACCTAACACGTAGAGAGTTACGGTTATTTCGTCGGAAACGAGCCCTTGCGCGCTTTTAACTACGGTTATTTCGTAAACGCCCGCTTTTGTGGGAGTTCCTGAAATTTCACCGTAAGTTGACAACGTTAATCCTTCGGGAAGAACGCAGCCTTCTTTTAAAGTATAAGTTGCGTCGCCGTATAAGCCGTATAATAATATGGGATTTATTTCGCCGTTTTTATTAGTTTGATAAACTGCAGGACTTTGAATATAGTTGTAAGAAAGACCTATATTTATTTTATATTCGGCAGTTACGGGGTCTGCGAAGGGCGCAGTTGCAACCACGGTAAACACGTAGTTTGACACTGCTTCGGTAGGAATACCAGTTACGTAACCACCTTCGGTTAAAGTTAACCCTGCGGGTAACGAACTGCCTGCAGCTAAAGCGTAAGTTGCCTTATTTTGCGAAACTGCTTCGTTAATTTTTGCAAAATAACTTACTCCGACCTTACCGTTTTCTAACGTTCCGCCCGTAAAATTAATGCCGTAATGAATTGACAAAGTAAAAGTTAAATCTTCGCTTCTATAATCTTCGGCGTTGGCTTGTACGGTAAATTGGTAATTGGTACATTGTTTTGTGGGAGTACCCGTTATTTTGCCGTTTGAAGATAATTGTAAACCTTCGGGAAGGGCGCTACCTGACTTAAGTGAATAAGTTACGGTAGGCAGAATCTCCCCTTCTTCTAAGTCGGGTTTAAATACGCTTGCACCCGCTACGGAAAGGTTGGTTTCTTTATTAATTTCTATAGTACCCAACTCGGTTTGCGCTTCGTAAACTATTGCACCGTTACCGCTTGCTATACTTAAAGTGAATATTGCCGTTTTTGAATAGCCTGCGTAAGTTGCGTCTATTGAAATTTTAAAGTTGTTAACTTCTTCCGTGGGTATACCAGATAAAGTACCGTCGGCAGATAACGTTAACCCAGCAGGAAGTTTCGTTCCTTCCGTTACTGAATAAGTTATTGCTGAATCGGCTACGTCGGGGAATAACACGTCGCTTACCGTTGCATTTGCCACGCTTGTACTATAAGTTATTCCAACTACCGCCGTATTTAATATTCCGCCGGTAAAGGTATCTACGGGCTTATGGTTGCCCTGAGGATACGCGTTAATTGCGTTACTGTGAGCCATTAAGTACAGTAATCCGTGGCAAACGTCGCGTAATACGTTTACTGTTGTGGGAGTACCTACGTTATACTTTAACGTAGCGTTACCAAGCGCAAGGTTGCCGCCTGCACGAATCATTTGGTCGGCATTAGAAAAATTACTAATAAACGAGTCGGTAACTACGCTACCTTTAAAGCCCCATTCGTTACGTAAAATTTCCGTTAAAAGGTCGTAGCTTCCGCCTGCCCATTCAGTACCGATACGGTTTAATGCAGACATTATGCCAACCGTTTTGCCTTCTTTAACGGTAATTTCAAATGCTTTAAAATATACTTCACGCATTGCCTGTTCGTTTAGCCAAGTACTCAACCCTATACGGTTAGTTTCTTGGTTATTAACTGCAAAGTGCTTAACGTAAGTGGGGAAACCTTTTTCTTGCGCACCCAATACTATTTGCGCTGCAAGCTTACCGGCAAGTAATGCGTCTTCGCCGTAATATTGTTGATTTCTGCCAAGGAACTGTGAACGGTGAATATTTACCGAGGGTGCATACCATGCGCCCGCGCCGTTAACCCCCGCAGTATCGCTTTTTGCCCAAAGAGCTTCTTCGCCAACCTGTTTACCGAATTCGTAGCAAAGCTCTTCGTTAAAAGTTTGAGCAACAATAATGATATCACCTATACGGGAAGTTTTCGTTGTTTTATCGTCTCTATTATAAAGACCGCCACGGGTATCGTAGTTACCCATTTTCTTTATACCAAGTTCGGGTGCGTTAATGCCGCCAACGTAGTGTCCTTTAGTTGCAAGATCGGTAAGTTGAGTTACCGTAAGTTGATCTAAATAATCATCCCATAAAGGGTCGTCGTATTCAAGACCGTGTAAATCTGCAAGTATTAAATCGTTATCTGCGCCCGTAGTAGGCATTACGGTAGTATATAAAGGATGTTGCTCGTCGAGAGCGGGATCCATACTTACGTTATATTTCCATTGATTTACGCCGTCTATTACTCTTTGAGTTGCAGTAAGGCGATAGTTGAATACTGGCCAAGTTCCCTCCCAGTCGTTACGGGAAAGGTATTTTTGACCTAAATCGTCGGTAATATAAGAGCTTACTTCGTCAAATCTATTTTCAACGGTATAGCCGGTTACGTCGTCCGTTGCGATAGTTTGAGTAGAATCCACCACGTATTTAACGCTTTCGTATTCTTCGTGAGCGTTTTTCATAAGGCGGATAAAATATTCGCCGTCTTCTAATTCGTAGCCTTTAAAATCGTTTTTATTTGCGTCGTTATAGTCGTAAGACGCCATATCGCGCGCCTTGAAAGTAAGGGTTAAAGTTTGACTTTCACCAGGTTGTAAAATATCGGTTTTATCAAACGCGGCTAAAAGAACGTGAGCCTTTTCTATGCCGTTTTCTTTATAGGGAGCAGTATAATAAATTTGTACTACTTCTTTACCCGCAACCGAACCCGTGTTAGTTACTTTAACTTGAACGGAAATTTGAGTATCGGCAGTAATATTTTCAAGAGCAGCGGGCGACGAAGAAACTATTTCTTGCGTATAACTCGAATATGATAAGCCGTAGCCGTAGGGATATACTACATGGGCTTGATACCAGTTATCCCAGTTTGTAGTTGTAGTTCCGTGAATTTCGTTATCGCCGTCTTTATCGTAGCTGAAATAAGGGTCTGCTTTACCCTTACCTGCACTACTGTATGTGCCAGTTCCTTCGGTATACCCCCTAGTTTCCCAATAGCGGTAACCTACGTAAATGCCTTCGTTATAAGTAACGTAGTTATTATAATAACTGCCTTTACTGCTTCCTGCACCGTACGCAACGTTGGTATATTGGTTACCTTTTGTGTTACCTACTTCGCTAAAATAGTTACCAAAGTTATTCCAAGTAGGATCTAACTTAAAATCGCGTGCCCAAGTATCTACCAATCTACCGGAAGGATTAATTTTACCCTGCATTAAACGAGCAAGAACGTCAGTTTGAGAAACTTGAAGGTAAGGATAACCGATATATAAAGCGCCCTTAATGTTTTCTTGATATGCGTAATGTCCAGGATCGTCTAAAAAGCCCGTTTCAAAGCTTGAAGGCGTAAAGAATATTACAATAACGTTATCGAAATGCTCTGCAGCAAGTGCAAGCATATCAGTTTCGTTTTGGTCAAGCTGTAAATAGTGGTCGTCTTCTTGGCGCGCTCCGGGAACGAGTTGCGTGGAATTTTCGTTCCATACGCCATATTGCTCGCCGTCCCACATCATTGTGCGGGCAGCGTCGTTTCCTTCGCCGCTTAAACGGTGAATTACTACTACCGCCGCGTCGTTATAGTCGGCAAACGAGTTTATTTCGGTATCGCGATACATAGAAACGGGAGTTTCACCC
>JAGAMH010000127.1 GCA_017624815.1 Clostridia bacterium | reverse complement strand
TTAAAGGAACGCAAGTTTCCACCAGAATCCGCCTTGCCCGTAATTTAGAAGGTTACGTTTTTCCGTCCCACCTTAAAACCGAGCATAAGGCAAAGGAAATTATAAGAAGAATTACGGTAGGTTTAAACCGTTTAGACGAGTTCAAACTTTACTATATGTCGGATATTCCCGAAGATACAGCAAGCTTTTTAATGGAAAACCACTTAATAAGCCCCGCGTTAATTAAAAACCGCAAGTATTCGGCTGCGCTTATCAATAACGAAGAAAATTTATCTATAATGATAAACGAAGAAGACCATTTGCGCGAACAATGTATAGTAGACGGTTTTAATTTAAAGCAAGCTTACGAAACGCTTTCTAAAATAGACGGTGAAATAGGTAAATCGATTAAATTTGCTTACGACGAACAATTCGGTTACTTAACGGCGTGCCCCACCAATTTAGGTACGGGGTTAAGGGCGTCGGTAATGCTTTTTTTGCCTGCGCTTACCATAAACGGCGCTATGCCAAAAGTTATTAACAGTATATCTCGTTTAGGCTTAACCGTACGCGGTGTTTACGGCGAAGGCAGTCAAGCCGAAGGTTATACCTATCAAATATCAAACGAAGTAACTTTAGGCGTAACCGAAGAGCAAATTTTAAGCGAAGTAGAAAAGGTAGTAAACGACATAACCGAAATAGAGGCAAGGGAGAGAATAAACATTTTAAAAGGAACGAACTCTCTCGACGTTAAAGATAAATGCTTGCGCTCTTACGGCGTGCTTACTAACTGCGCTAAACTTACTACCGACGAGCTCGTTCAGTTTGCGGCAGACGTAAAGTTGGGTGCGTGCTTAGGCTTTATAAATATTCCCGACGTATCCGTTATTGACGATTTGGTAATAAAACTCCGTCCCGGCAATATAAATAAAGCGGCAAACGCCAAATTAACGCCTTTAGAGCGTGATACTTACCGTGCGGAATACGCAGGTAAAAAGTTTAAACAATTCACTCAGTAGGAGGTAGAATTATGCAGGATATGAACAGATTTTCAACCAATCTTCAAAAGGTAGTAAAAATAGCTGAAGACGCAGCTAAAGTTTATCGCACAAGCTATATAGGAAGCGAACATATAGTTTTCGGAATGCTCAACTGCGTAGATTGTACGGCGTATAAAATATTAACGTCTTGCGGCGTTAGCGAACCCGCGTTTAGAGAATATTTTGCTAACTCCATATCGTACGACGGAAATATAGTGGGATTTACTCCCAGAACTAAGCACATGTTCGAACAAGCAGTAGAAGTAAGTATAGGCGTTGGCGGCGAAGATTCTCTTGCCGGTACTGAACACATGCTTCTTGCAATAATGGCGGTAAGCGACTGCTTGGCAATGCGTATATTAAGGGCGTTGGGTATAAAAATGTCAGCACTTACGGTAAAACTTGAACAAGTTCTTACCGACGGCGCAAACTCACTAGACGATTCTTCTGAAGAAGGGGATATAAGCGATATATTCGGGTCGTTTTCGGGCAATTCCTACGGCTCAAACAATAATTCCTTTGGTAATAATAAGTACGCAAAATCCAACCAATCCCAACAAAAATCAGAGTCAAAAACTTTAGATAAATCCATAATGCAATACGGCACCGACCTTACGCAAAAGGCGCGTGAAGGCAAAATCGACCCCGTAATTGGCAGAAAAAAGGAAATTGATAAAATAATTCAAGTTCTATCCCGTAGAACTAAAAACAACCCCGTTTTAATAGGTGAACCGGGCGTTGGTAAAAGCGCGGTGGTAGAAGGTCTAGCTCAAGCAATTATTAAAAATCAAGTTCCCGATTTACTTAAAGATAAAATAGTTTTTTCTCTTGACTTAGCAAGTATGGTTGCGGGCGCAAAATACCGCGGCGATTTTGAAGAAAGACTTAAAAATGCAATAAACGCAATTAAATCAAGCGGAAACGTAATATTATTTATCGACGAAATTCATAATATCGTCGGTGCAGGTTCAACGTCGGAAGGCAATATGGACGCGGCAAACCTTTTAAAACCTATGCTTGCGCGCGGCGAATTGCAAACGATAGGTGCAACCACGCTTGAAGAATACAGAAAGTATATCGAAAAGGACGCCGCTTTAGAACGTCGTTTCACCCCCGTACAAGTTGACGAACCTTCAGTAGAAGATACGGTTGCAATTTTGCGCGGCATAAGGGATAAATACGAAGCACACCATAAAGTTGTAATAACTGACGAAGCCATAATTGCGGCAACTACCCTTTCGGATAGATATATAACGGATAGATATTTGCCCGATAAAGCTATAGACTTAATAGACGAAGCAGCGTCGCGAGCAAGACTTAACAGTTATAATAGCCCTGAAGAAGTTAAGGAACTTGAAGAAAAGATAAAACGCCTTAATTTAGAGAAAAATAAGGCTGCAAAGGGCGAAAACTATACCCAAGCACAAAAACTTGTAGAAGAGATTAACGCCGTTCAAGCTGAAATTAAAAAGCTTAAAGACGATTGGCATGGCGAAAAGCAATCTTCACCTAACATAAAAAGTGAAGATATAGCCGAAATAGTAAGCGGTTGGACGGGCGTTCCCGTAGTAAAACTTACAGAACAAGAAAGCGAAAAGCTTTTAAAATTAGAAGAAAATTTACACAAGCGCATAATCGGTCAAAACGAAGCCGTTTCCGCCGTTTCAAGGGCAATTAGAAGGGCAAGAGCAGGTTTAAACGAACCCAACAAACCCATAGGCTCGTTTATATTCGTAGGTCCTACTGGCGTAGGTAAAACCGACCTTGCAAAAGCGTTGGCAGAATCAATGTTCGGCGACGAAAAGCTTATGATAAGAGTAGATATGTCGGAATATATGGAAAAGCATTCCGTATCCAAACTCATAGGTGCGCCTCCGGGATATATCGGCTACGACGATAACAAGGGTGGTCAATTAACCGAAAAGGTGAGAAGAAAGCCTTATAGCGTAGTACTTTTCGACGAAATAGAAAAAGCTCACCCCGACGTATTTAATATCCTTCTTCAAATTTTAGACGACGGCAGATTAAGCGACAGTAAAGGAAGAGTTATTAACTTTAAAAATACTATTATTATAATGACTTCTAACGTCGGTGCAAGCCAAATTAAAAAGATGTCGAACTTAGGTTTTGCATCAGATTCCGATAGCGACGGCTACGACGATATGAAGGAAAAGATTAATAACGCCTTAAAAGAACAGTTTAAACCTGAGTTTTTAAACCGTTTAGACGATATTATAATCTTCCATAAGCTTACAAAAGAAGAAGCGGCTAAAATTTGCCGTAAAATAACCGATGCGCTCGGTGCAAGGTTGCGTTTAAGGAATATTCAACTCGTAATAACCGACGCTGCTATGGATATTTTAGTAAACGAAGGCTATAACGATACGTTCGGCGCGCGCCCCTTAAAGCGAATCGTGCAAAGAAAAATAGAAGACAGACTTTCCGACGAAATTTTAGCGGGAAATATTCTCCCCGGCGAAACGGTTACCGTAGACGCAAAAGACGGCGACCTTATATTTAAATCGGAAAAGCGTCCCGAATAATTAATTAAACCGTTGCAAGCGTTTTTGCCTGCAACGGCATTTTATTTTGCGTATAATTTTTCAATGCGGGGAGCTGTGAAGCTAAACGGTTCTCCGTTTTTTACAAAACTTTAACAAAACTCTTAAAAACCGTTTACCAATTATTATTTAAACGTAAACAATCGCTAAGTATAATACAAGTACAATAAAACGAAAGGAGATAAAAATATGAACGTATTAGAAACTAAAACGATTGAAAAAATCCGCAGCCAATATCAGGCTAGTGAAACTACTAAAATGGATGAATTAAAAACGCTTGATAAAAAGGTGAAACTTCCCGCCGAAATTTTTGCTTACAGTTTTGGAATTGTAGGCTCTTTGGTATTAGGCGTAGGTATGTGCTCGGCTTTAAAAACAATAGCTTTAGCAGCACCTTTTGGTATTGCAATAGGCGTTGTTGGTATTGCTATGGTAGCCGCAAACTATTTTATTTATAAAGCTATTTTAAGAAAAAGAAAAAATAAGTATTCGGAAGAAATAATTAAGCTTTCAAACGAACTTTTAAACGAGTAAAATATATATAATAAGGAGTAAAACAATGACTAATTTTTTAAAAAAAGCATTTACCGATATGGCAGAAAGCGCAAAGGCGCAACACGAAGTTGATAAGGCTAATTTTGAAGCGGTAAAAGCAGAATCTAAAGCTAATTTTGAAGAAAACAAATTCCACAATTCTTATGCAAAAGCAAAAGAAAATGCAAAAGCAAGTTGGGAAGACGCTAAGTTAAGTCCCGCAGAACGTCAAGCAAAAATGCAAAAAGAACGCGAAGAACAAATTGCGGCTTCAAAGAAAAGAACGGAAGAAGCAAACGCGCGTTATAACGCTGCAAAAAAGAACTAATATTTCCGTTGACAAAAAATTTAGCGTTTGATATACTGTTTCCATAAAAAATTAAGGAAAAAGTTATGGAAATTTTTGAAATTATAATGCTAATATGTTTCGGGTTATCTTGGCCCGTTTCCGTTTATAAAAGTTTTAAATCTAAATCGACTAAGGGTAAAAGCGTTATATTTATAATAGCTATTTTAATAGGCTATATATCGGGTATAATAGGTAAAATAGTAGGCGAAAAAATCAACTACGTTTTGATAGTATACTGCATAAATTTAATAATGGTGTCCATAGATTTAGTTTTATATTTTATAAACCGCCACCGAGAAAAGAAAGCTGTTATTTAAACGAAAAAATCACGCTGTATTCAGCGTGATTTTTATTTTTTTAGTTGACCTTTTTAAAGCCTTTTTTTACTCTCGGTTTAAAAATTTGGTATCTAAATTTATAAACTAAAATAAATCCTACTATAAGCAAGATAATTACTGCCGTAACGATAACGGAAGCGGGGCTAACGTCAAGGAGATCTTGACATCTAACGTTAATCCACATTTGGTTAATTTCGGCAAGCTTATCGCCAAAATCAAGCATAACCACGCTGCGGTTTATAACGCTTTCGGTGGGGTATTGTGCAAACAACTGTCTGCCGCGGCTTATTTTTCCGCCTGACAGCACTTCGTAACTAATACCTTCAATAGTTTTATCGGCCGATAAAGCGTCGGTAATTTCCAAACTTGCCGCATCAACGTAAAGATTTTTGCCTTCGCCAAAAAAGTAACTTAAATCGTATAAATACAAGCTTTCGGATAGTTCTTGGCTTTCAAAGTCGTAGCCGTAGTTCCAGTCCATATAATCAAAGACCAAATCAGACGCAATGGCGGAAGTATAGCCAATGTAATACATATTTCTAACTGCGTTATCGGGGCGGGAAAGGTAGTTTACGAAAGCTTCGGCAGCAGTTTTTCTCTGTTCGTTTCCGTTTATTCCATCTTTTAACATAATCCAACCGTCAAACCAAAGGTTGGCGCATTCTTCAGGAACGGAATACCAAAGCTCTAAAGCGTTTTCTTCGTCGGCTTCTGCCTCGTCTAAAATATAAACGGCGTCGCCCGACCATTGAAAGTTACCGTAAACCTTACCCGTTACCATATCGGCTTTACCGCTGTCAACTTCAAACGAGTAAACGTTTTCTTTTATTTTCTTTAAAATATCTTGCGCTTCGTTTATAGTTTCCGTTTGGGTATCGTTTAAAATATCGCTTAATTGTTCAAGCGTATAGTTTTCACTTAAAAGGCTGGAGCTATTTTTAATGGCAAGTGCGGCAAAATAAGAATCTCTCACGTTGTCTTTAATGGTAATTTTGCGGTTATAATCCTCGTTTAATAATACGTTCCAAGTTGCAAAATCTTGCACGTCTACTATTTTTTCGGGGTTGTACGCAAAGCCCGTCGTGCCCCACATATAGCACGCGGCGTAATCTTGCCAGTCGTAGCTATAAAAAATACTGTCTTCGGCAACGTCGATATAACGTGAAACGTTTTGCGCGTAATAGTTGCCTTCAATTTGGGGATCTTTAAAGCTTTCAGAAAACTTTTCAACCTTACCTTCGTCAATAAGCTTCATCATCATATAGTCGGAAGGACAAACCAAATCGTAAGTATCGCCTAAATTTAATCGGTTATATAAGTCTTCGTTAGTGCCAAAGGTAGAATATTGAACGCTCACGTTAAAGCCGTAATCTTGCGCGTTAAACCACTCTACGAACTCGTCCGTCATTGCTTTATCGCCAAAAATTCCGCCGTTTTCGGGCGCATAGGGGTTGTTTATATCAATAATTTCATCTTCTTCCCAACCGCCAAGGTCAATGTATTCCTCCCAGTTAGCAACTCTTAAAACGACAGTTTCTTCCGTTTTAGAGCATCCCGAAAATAGAGGAAAAGCTGCCAAGGCAACTGCTGAAAAAAGAGCTAATAATTTAAAGCGTATTTTCATTATTTATTCTCCTTTTTCTTAGAAGGTATAACGTTCATGCAAATAACTACTATAATAACGACGATAAAAATAACGGTGGAAAGGGCCCAAAGCGCCGTTTTAACTTCGGTGTTGCTGCCCTTAGTTGCGTTTACTACGTAGGTACTAATAGTGTCGAACGTTGAAGGTTTAGTGTAGGTGGTAATAAAGTAATCGTCTAACGAAAGCGTTACCGCAAGCATAAAGCCGGAAAGTATTCCCGAAAGCAGTTGGGGAATAACTACCTTAAAAAGCGCTTGCGTGGGCGTTGCGCCCAAATCTAACGCAGCTTCGTATAAGTTGTTATCCATTTGTTTAAGTTTGGGTAAAATGGATAAATAAACGAAGGGAGTACACAAGGTAACGTGCCCAATAATTAAAGGAATATAAGTGTCCTTATCTATACCGAAAAACACTATAAGTAAAACGCAAAGAGAAAAACCCGTTACAACGTCTGCGTTAATTACGGGGATTTGATTTGCGCCGTTAATAAGCGTTTTGGGTAATTTTTTAGAATAAAACGCACCTATTGCGCCCAAAGTCCCCAAAGCGGTGGCAATTAAAGCCGAGCCTATTGCAAGAACAAGCGTGCCGAAAATCATATTTCTCAAATCTTCGTTATTAAAAAGATTAATATAATTTTCAAACGTAAGTCCGCCAACGCTGCCGCCAACCATGTGCGCGTCGGTAAAGCTGTATACAGCTAAAACTAATATGGGAACGTAAATAAACGCCAAAACAAGAACGAGCCAAACTATGGGAAGTGCTTTTTTCATAATAACGCCCCCCTGTTGTTAGATTCGTCGTCGCTAAAACGGTTGGTAATAAGAGTAACTAAGAAAATAATAACGAGCAATACGAGCGATATCATAGAGCCGTTATGCCAATCGTACGCGCTAAAATAGCTACCTATAAGGCTACCCATAATATAGGTACTGTTATAAAGCATATCTAAAACGACATAGTTGGTCATAGAAGGCAATAAAACCATGGTAACGCCCGAAATTATCCCGGGAACGGAAAGGGGGAGCGTAACCTTTAAAAATACAGTAAACTTGGTTGCGCCAAGGTCGGAAGCGGCTTCTAAAAGGCTTTTATCAAGCTTAGAAAGCGACGTGTAAATAGGTAATATCATAAAGGGTAAAAAGTCGTAAGTCATACCTATTACGGTGTTTAAAAAGGGATATAGCGAAAGGTTACCTTCTATTAAAGAAAGTATTTCCTTTAACGCCGTTACTCTAAGAGTAAAGTTTATCCACATGGGCATAATAAACAGCATTAACAAAACGTGCTTTTTCTTAAAATTGCTCCTTGCCAAAATATAGGCGGTAGGGTAGGCGATTAAAAGGCAAACCACGGTAGTTACTACCGATATAGCCAAGCTGTAAACGAGCGTACCTATAGTATTAGTGCTCGTAAAAAATCCTGTAAAATTATCAAGCGAAATTTTGCCTTGTCCGTTGGTAAACGCGTAATATATAACCACTAAAAGGGGAGCAATTACGAATAATACCAAGAATACGGCGTAGGGCACGCATAAGTGCTTTCTGTTAAAACGCAACGTCATCTTTTGTTATCCCCCGTAGGTTTAAGCGAAAGCTTTATCTTGTCCTTTTTAATTATAATACTTACCAAGTCGCCCGTGTTCCAAAGGTCGGGGCAAGATAAAACGTAATCTTCTTCGTTTTCTTCCGTTCTTACGATATAGCGGTAGTGGTCGCCTTTGTATATCATGGAAATAATATTGCCAAGCGCACCGCCCGCTTCTTCGTCGTCGCTCATTATAATATCGTGTGGATCAACTTCAACGTTTACTTCAACGTCGGTAAGGTCAATTTGTTCGCCGTTTTTGGTAATTAAATAACCTTCTTCGTCTAAGTGAGATTCAGGATAAAGTTGCGTTACGTCGCACTCGAATTCGCCGTCGCCAAACTCTACGGTATTATTTTTGGTAATAACGCCGTCGTATTTGTTCATAGTATAAACCTTATCCATAATATGAATACCATCTGGTTCAATTCTCATACCGATAACGCTGTCGGGTGCAGCGTAAGAAGTGCTTTGAATAACAATTTCAAACTTGCCGCGCTGAACGGTAATTTCGTAATGCACGCCTTTAAATACGGTAGAAATAACCTTGCCGGAAAATTGTCCTTCGGTAGGTGCGCAAATTTTAATATCTTCGGGGCGAACTACTACGTCTACGAGTTCGTTTATATCGTAATCGTCTAAGCAATCAAAGGTAGTACCGCAAAATTTAACTTTGAGCTTGCCAACCATAGTAGCGTTAAATATGTTACTTTCGCCAATAAAATCGGCAACGAAAGTATTAACGGGCTCGTTATAAATTTCGGTAGGAGTGCCTATTTGCTGTATAGAGCCGTCGTTTATAACTACTACTTTGTCAGACATAGTAAGCGCTTCTTCCTGGTCGTGCGTAACGTAAATAAAGGTAATACCTAACCTTTTGTGCATTTCCTTAAGCTCAATTTGCATTTCTTTACGCATTTTAAGGTCTAACGCACCCAAAGGTTCGTCTAAAAGCAAAATTTCAGGTTCGTTTACTATTGCGCGTGCAATGGCAATACGCTGTTGCTGTCCACCGGAAAGAGTAGTAACGCTACGCTTTTCAAAACCGTTTAAGTCAACTATGTCTAACGCGCGCTTAACCTTTTTATCAATTTCGGCTTTGCTTAATTTTTGCTTTTTAGTGTATTCTTCACCTTTGTCGTTTTTATAGGTGTTTTCAACCTTTTTAAGTTTTAATCCAAACGCAACGTTTTCGTATACGTTCAAGTGGGGGAAAAGCGCGTAACGCTGAAACACGGTGTTTACGGGGCGTTTATGAGGGGGAAGGTTGGAAATATCCTTGCCGTTAAGCAAAATTTTACCCGAAGAAGGGAGTTCAAAACCGGCAATCATACGCAAAGTGGTAGTTTTACCGCAACCGGAAGGGCCTAAAAAGGTTACGAATTCGCCTTTTTTAACGTTCAAATTAAAATTTTCAACTACTGAAACGTCGTCAAAATTTTTACATACGTCGATAAGT